>CAZPRW010000001.1:0-24020 GCA_964589405.1 uncultured Opitutales bacterium
TGGTAAAAAAATTTTGGTCACTGGTGGTGCTGGGTTCATCGGTAGCGCATTGATCTATGGATTAAACCAACGTGGATATGATAAAATCATTGTATCAGATAGATTATCGACGGACGAACGGTATTTAAATCTAGTCGGATTGAATTTTGATGATTACATTGAAGCTGATGATCTGCTGACAAAAATCAAGACTGACAGAAAATTTTCCAACGAAATAGGGTGTATTTTCCATCTTGGAGCATGCTCATCAACAACAGAAAAAGACGCTAGCTACCTTATGCGAAACAATTACGAATACACGAAATCGCTTGCACATTTCGCGCATGATAACGCCATCAGATTTGTTTACGCCTCATCAGCTGCAACATATGGAAATGGGGAAAACGGGATGTCCGACATTCCACATCCAAATTTGTCGTTGCGCCCATTAAACATGTATGGATATTCAAAACATCTTTTCGATATATATGCTGCAAAAAACAATCTTCATGTTCATGGAATGAAGTATTTTAATGTTTTTGGCCCAAATGAATACCACAAAGGCAATATGCGCAGTATGGTCTTGAAAGCTTATGAAAAAATTTCTGCAACAGGACGAGTTGAGCTATTCAAAAGCAATCATCCATCCTACAAAGATGGTGAACAAATGCGTGATTTTCTTTATGTAAAAGATGCCGTCGACATGACAATTTTCTTAGGAGAAGTTGATGATAGGATAGAGAATCTTACAACTTATGGTGTATACAATCTTGGGTCTGGCATCGCTTCAACATGGAAACAATTGATATCACCAATTTTCGAAACATTAAACAAACCAGCCTATATTGATTTCATCGACATGCCATCAGAATTAATCGGCAAATACCAACATTATACCTGTGCTGACATTTCAAAGTTACGATCTATTGGGTACGAAAAAGAAACGACAAAACTTCATGATGCAGTTACAGACTATGTACAAAATTATTTAGTGCCTGGCAATAAACGGCTGGCGATGTAATTCCTCGTTAGAACAAACTCTTCGTAGTTTTTTCTAAATTCCATCACAAAAGCTCGTTATAAAAGAAATCTATATCAAAGAATTTCGCGAAAAACGTTTTATATCACCGCCTTTGACATTTTGGACAATTCAAAATTTTTTACAAAACTAAAAACTTAAGAAATTTCTTGCGTGTTTGATTGCTAATTACGTTTTGCGCTTATGCACCACATTTTATAGGAATTATAATATATAATTTCTCACATTCATTCTTTTATTAATTTCTGCGTGCACCTGTTTTCTATATTTAAAATACTTTAACATTTTCATCATCTGACAAATCAGAAACTTCAAAATTGCCACAAACAAAAATCAAAATCCCTTGATTTTCTAATGAAAACAACAAACTGCAAATTATTTTCTTCTAATACAGTTTTTAAATTAGGCTGTTGCTTTTCAATTTTTAAATCCAATTATTTCAAAGCAAGTATTTATCTCTGAAGGTTGACCTGAATACAATCGAGTTCAATCACGCGATCATTAGTTTAACATCCTATAATTCTCAACTCCCTTTAAACGTCGCACAGCAGTTTTATCTACTTCTCGTATACATCGCCTTTATTTTTTTGTTGTTTTATTAGTTGTTATGCCATGTGTGTAAACTCCAGCGCCACTCAAACTTGATTAGCCACAACAGCGGGACTATCATAGCTACACAATGTCTGCGTACAGATTTTTCATGCAAATCTTGTTTTTATTTGTACGATTTCTTATCATGCTTTATAGCACGTCCTATAATTACTGGCAATTTATGCATACTTCTTACAATAAAAAACCACAAATCGGATAAATATAGCAAAACAAAAAAAGACATGACAAACCAACTATCATGCCTTGCAACAAAACCTTTATATAAAAAAAATTTTACAAAGATTTAACTTTTTCAACTAATTTTACAAATACAGAAATATCGTTTATAGCCAATTCGCTCAATGAACGCCTGTCCATTTCAATACCAAGTCGTTTTAATCCATTAATGAAGCGGCTATACGCTATACCGTTTGACCTGCAAGCGGCATTTATACGAACTATCCACAATTGACGAAATTCTGTCTTTTTACGTTTTCTATCACGATATGCAAATTTTCCAGCCCTCCACATGGCATCTTTTGCATACCTAAACAAACGTGATTTATTTCCAAAATACCCACGTGTAGTTTTTAATACTCTATTGCGACGTTTCTTCGTTGCAACAGCATTCGTTACTCTCGGCATGTTACATTCTCCTTAATATACATTTTTTAATTTAACACTTATCAGTTGGTCGCCTTCACCAATCTGACAATAAATTTTAGTTTACAGACCAACTGCAATGCAGGCCATCACACGAGCAGCCATTCCTTTGGCCATTTGCTTGTCCTTTCCTGCAGCACGCAACTGACGTGATGTTTTATGGCGCAACAAATGTCTCGAACCAGGAGAACGATGCATCAATTTTCCGCTGGCTGTAACTTTAAAGCGCTTCATCATAGACTTTTTTGTCTTTTGCATATCGTTGCAGTAATGCAGTTTTTGAACCTTTGTAAAGAAATTTTTATTAACTTATCTTAAAAATACTAAATTTTAAAATCAGCACACAAGCCAGAATCATCTCCAATAACATAATATCCATTGTCTTGCACAACAAGACTGGCAGAACGCGCTTTCATTATAAAGCATTCTCAGCAAACGTTTCACCATTCTCATCAACTTCCGGAAGAGGAATATCAGTTGCCGATATAATTTTGCAATCAAAATCACTCAACAATGCTCGAAATTCTGCAAGTTTGCCTAAATTCTTTGTTGCAATTAAAAATGTTTTCATAACGACCTTATGAAATCTTATGCAACTAAACAACGAGATATTATGTCGTCATTTCGATCAAAAACAATGGCCGATTCCGTCTTATTATAAAAATGATTGATAAAATTATATATATTCTCTGCAAACAATTGTGAAGCAGTATCAGCGACTGCCTGTTCTGGCTCAGACAATCCTAGTATCGAAACATTGCTATTATATTCGATACATTTACCTGGAATAGATCCCTCAACATTTCCGCCAGTCATCACTGCCATATCAACAAATAATGTCTTTGTCGTTATTTTTGCTAACATTTCGTGTGTAATCAATACAGGAGCCTTTCTGCCAAAAACTTTAGCAGTGGTAATAACAACATCTGCTTTTTGACATGCAGAAATCATGCCAGCATGTTGTTTTTCAATTTGTTCTTGCGTCAATTCTTTGGCATATCCTTGTTCTGTACGCCCCGTTTCACCAATATTAATCTTTAAAAATTTAGCACCGACGGATCGCACTTGTTCTTCTACCTCAGGACGTGTATCAAATGCTTCAACGCGTGCACCAAGACGTTTAGCAGTTGCAATGGCTTGTAACCCAGCAACTCCAACACCTATCACAAACACATTAACAGGAGATACTGTTCCTGCCGGCGTCATCATCATAGGAAAAATCTTATCAATATGATTAGCAGACTCAAGAACAGCAGCATAACCTGCCAAATTTGATTGTGAACTCAATACATCAAACTTTTGTGCAACGCTTGATCGAGGAACCATTTCAAGGCTAACAGCATGCACACTATTGCCATTAAATGCATTCAAGATATTTTCATTATGCGCTACATCAAAAAGACTAATATGGAATGAACCTTGTTTCATACATGATATTTCCTTTTCCAAGGAACATTTGACACGTATAATAATATCGGCATTTTGAGCACCTTCTGAAAATGATTTAACAATTTCCGCACCGCTAGCAACGTATGCAGAATCTGAAATACCTATATTACTTCCTATTCCTGACTGAACATATATTTTCAACCCTAATGATTTTAATTGTTGGACAGAACGTGGTGTTGCTGCTGCACGACGTTCAAATTCATACGTTTCTTTTGGAAAAAAAATGGTTTGCACGGTCTTTTATCAAAAACAAAACAATCGTGTTTTCAATGACTTTTATTGTACAAATATCATCTTATACACAATTAACATCTTGCTTTTTTCATAAAACATTTGCAAAGCAGTACACTATAACTATCGGGTTGTTTCGTGGAAGATATCGCACCTAAAAACTTTGTACCAGTTCCGTTTAAATATCATCAAGAAATAGAACTGACAATAGTTGATGTTACAAATACAGGGGCAGGAGTTGGCCGATACAACAACTGGGTAGTAATGGTACCATTCGTTTGTATTGGTGAAATTGTCGTCGCAAGAATATATAAAAATTGCAAAAATTATTCATTAGCAGATTTAGTGGAAGTAAAACAAAAATCTCCTGATCGAATAGATCCACAATGTCCATTGTTTTCGCAGTGCGGAGGATGTCAATATCAACATATGACATATGAGTCACAATTATTATTAAAACAACATCATGTAGAAGACATAATGTTACGAATCGGTGGCGTAAAAACAAGTATTAATCCGTGCTTGCACGGGAATATGTCATATGGCTATAGATCGAAAATAACACCTCACTACCAAAAAAAAGCACCACCAATTGGTTTTTTAAAAGACGGGAAACGACAAATTATCGACGTTATAAATTGTCCTTTGGCTACAAAAAATATTAATGAATCATTAACCAATATAAGAAATAAAATAATAGACGATAGTTCTCAACGTAAACGTGGCGGAACAGTGTTGATACGAGATATTAATGGAAAGATCGTAACTGATCATAAAGTATCCGTAACGACAGAAGTATTAGGATATAAATTTTCATTTTGTGCGGGAGAGTTTTTTCAAAACAATCCGTATGCTCTCCCACATATGATTGATTTTGTTGTAAAATCTGCCAAAGGAACGCCGTATTTGATAGATGCTTATTGCGGAGTAGGGGTATTTGGGATTTGTTCAGCTCGTAATTTCGATGAAGTAATAGGCATTGAAATCAGCGAAACATCAGTAAGATTTGCAAATTATAATGCTGCGCAAAACAATATATCAAACGCTAAATTCATTAGTGGTGTAGCAGAACACATATTTGAAAATATTAATTTTCCTGGCAACAACACATCTGTTATTATAGATCCTCCTAGGGCAGGATGTAGTGAATCATTCATTAACCAACTACTGTCTTTTTCCCCAACGAAAATTGTATACATTTCGTGTGCACCAGACACACAAGCACGCGATATAAAATTATTGTCAAAAAAATATAAAATAACGGAAATGCAACCAGTTGATATGTTTCCTCAAACAAGACACATAGAAAATATCGCAGTGTTAAAAAAGATATAATAAGTTATATCGTCACACTAATAAGTCACCTTTGAAAAAGCACATATAGTAAATGCTTCATAGTTAACAAACCAGAAATAAGTATTTTCCTTCAACATGCACAAACTATATCAATGAACATGCAAAACAAAAGCAATAAGTGACATTATTGACAATTTATGACGCACAAATACTCAACACCAAACAATACCTCTTAATAAAAGACCACGTAAGCTATCATTAACAATTAATGACAATATGTGTCATGCAACCTTAACAACCCAACTGCGCAATTCCGACCATTTACTTGTTTTCTTGAGACAACTGGCAAAACAGATATCTGGGAATTTCCAAATTCCATAAGCTTTACAGCGTCACCAACAAAGTCGTCATCATAAATGTACTTTGGCGAGACAGACATGACATCCTTTGCTAATACCACATCAATATGCATATTGTTTGTTAATGCCCGACGAATATCGCCTTCTGTAATAATACCGTTTAAAACGTCATCTTCACCTAAAACCAATGCCGCACCCAATGGATAATTCGTCATAGCAATAACAACATCACGCAGAGAAGAATCAGACATAACAATAGCACATTCCGACCGGAATGACATAACATCCGACACACGCAATAATAAATTTCTTCCCAATTGGCCAGCAGGATGAAAAACAGCAAAATTATCTTTCGTAAATGACCGTCGCGCCATTAATTCTGCCGCCAATGCATCGCCTACAGCAAGACTTACTGTAGAACTTGTTGTAGGAACAATTTGCAATGGGTCAGCTTCACGAGCAAAAGAAATGTCAATAACAACATTGGCAGCTTCTGCAATAGGGGATAACCGGTTTCCAACAATCGCTATAATTTTAGATTCAAACTTTTTTAATGTCGGAATCAGACATAATATTTCATCAGTAGTCCCACTTTTGGAAATCAATATTGTAGTATCACCAGCAGAATAAACACCTAAATCTCCATGTGCCCCCTCAGCTGGATGTAAAAACACTGCTGGTTGTCCAGTGCTAGAAAATGTTGCCACAATCTTCCGTGCAATATGACCAGACTTTCCCATCCCACAAACAACAGTCTTCCCTTTGTCATGCAATAATATCTCTACAGCTTTTTCAAACTCATCTCCAATGTTTTCTGATAAGAGCTTAATAGCATTACTTTCCGCAATTAACAAATTTTTGGCAGCACTCAATTTTGCAGTCATAAATTACCGCAATAGCAATATAAAAATATTTACTTGTCAATTGATTTTTATATGCTAACAACGCATAATATAAACAAATGATGGATAGTAATTGCAAGTTGATGTCGATTTACAAATCTGTAATTTATTCATTAATTGGTGTGTTTTGTGTTGGGTGCGCTGAAATCGATACTTCTGTATCCAAAGCGAGCAATCAATTTTGGACGCCACCATCAAAAGAAATCAATGCAAAACAAAAACAATGCGACAAATTATTAAATTCCGATAAATCAGCATCGATATTGAATGGTGAAAAAGCAGATTTACCAATGCTGATCAACCTTGCTTTCGAAAACAGCCCATCGACTCAACGAACATGGCAATCTGCAAAAATTGCTGCTGCTCAAAGCGGACAAGCAAGTAGCATATTTTTTCCAAATGTCGTAGTTTCTGGAACAGCAGCACGTACAGAACAAAGCACTCCTGCAAGCAGGAGTCTTGCGACAACATTTTATCCAGCAGTAGAACTACAATATTCGTTGTTTCAATTTGGAGGTCATAAAAAACATGCTGATGCAGCAAAACAACTTTTGTATTCAGCAAATTATCAGCACAATAGAGAGTTGCAAAGACTAGCACATGAAGTACAAACAAAATACTTCATGTTAGATTCTGCAGAAAATGCAATCGAAGCAAGTCAACGCAATCTTGAAGATGCATTAGTAGCTTATGATGCAGCATTCGTCAGGCATCAAGCAGGGCTATCAAATATTCAAGACTACTTGCAAGCAAAAGCCAATAAAACAAAAGCGGAATATGATCTTGAAAATACATACGCTAAATTGGAATCAGCACGTGCACAACTAGCAAAAACTGTCGGAATATCAGTATCAAGTGATTTTCAAATACAGCGCAGTGGTGATTATTCCGACATAAATGATTTTGACGTCAATATTAATGAATTGATCATTGGAGCATTGCAAACACGACAAGACTTAATGTCTCAACATTCTATAGTGCAGTCCAAGAAAGATTCTGTAAAGGTTAGCACATCAAAACTTTTGCCAGAATTGGTAATAGGCGGCAACGGAAATAAAACACACTATCATCATCCATCTGGCAATTATGACAATTTTAATATATATGCCACGTTACAATGGAAATTATTCGATGGATTCAATAATATTTATGAAATAGCAGAAGCACGTGCACGTGCACGACAAGCAGAATATGAACTCAAACAATTGTCATTGGACATCGCATCAGATGTATGGTCAAATTATCATGCGTTCAAATCAGCATTAAAAGAACTTAATGCAGCCAGAAATTATGAACAAGCAGCGCAAGAATCATTTGATTCTGTCGTTATTGCATATAAAAATGGGTTATCATCATTTAATGATTTAATGACTGCGCAAAATCAATTGGCAATTGCACGCAATCAAACAATAAGTTCTAAAAACAACCTTTCGTTGTCAGTTGTTGATTTAGCATATGCATTAGGAATCATCAATTTCGATTATAAAAATCAACATCTATTTTATACAACAATATGAAAAAAGTTTTTTCGTTAAAATCATTAGTAACAATAACAGGAATTGTTGCCATCTTGTGGGCGGCATCGCTGGCACTAACAACCAGCAAGAAAAAACCACAACAAGTGCGGCCACCTGTAGCAGTTGTGTCAACAAAGGTATCGACATATGAAGTCCCATTATTCATTGATGCAATAGGGTATTGCATATCCAATGAAACTGTGAAGATCGTTCCACAAGTAAGCGGGGAAATCACTCATGTCCATGTACAACAAGGACAACACGTATCAGCTGGTGATGTTTTATTCGAAATAGACAGCAGGACATACTCTGCTGCATTACAGTCGGCAGAAGCCGAATTAAACACAGCTAAGGCACAATTAAAGATCGATAGTGCTCAATTAGAACGTTCAAAATCATTGCTGCCGCAAAATTATATTTCACAACAACAGTATGAAACATATGAAGCACAAGTCGAACAAGATATCGCTAATGTAGATGCTGCCGAAGCACATGTAAAAAAAGCAAAAATTGATCTTGAACATTGTTTCATATCTTCACCAATCGACGGATTTGCTGGCATCACATCACGATTTGATGATGGCACAACATCATACGTCATTGATCGAGGCAACATCGTTACTGCATTAGACGAAGATGCTACTCTAACTGTTGTTGACGATGTCGATACATTGAAAATTGAATTTTCTGTGTCAGAAAACCATTATTACAATTTACAAAAATTTTTCACCCAAAACAATAATCAGTTGAATGTAGAAATTTCATCTTTGGCTGATCAATCAATTGTAGGCAACGCAAAGCTGACAGTTGCAACAAACGCTATTAATGCTCAGACAGGCAATATTGTTCTGAGAGCAATAATGGATAATAAGGATCATAAATTCTGGACAGGGCAATCTGTAAAAGTTCGTGTACTGCTCAACATGATGCACGATGCAATTTTGATTCCGTCTGAAGCAGTCAAAATGGGACAGGCTGGCCGTTATGTCTTTGTAATCAAAGAAGATAAATCTGTTGATATCAGACCAGTCGAAATTGGACAGATTCATGGTGATATGACAGTCATAAACAATGGATTGAATGATGGTGATTTAATCGTTCAACGTGGACAATTGATGTTAGCTCCAGGAACAAAAGTAACGGAAATGCCAGATACAAATACCGGTGTATTCAAGAAAAGCATCGACCAAAATAAAATATCAGCAGAAAAAAACCCAACAAAGTAAACAACAATGGAAAGCATATCTGAGACCTTTATTAGACGGCCAGTAATGACAATTTTGCTAACGTTGATATTAGCCGTTGGTGGAATTTTTAGTTACCGGTCAATGCCAGTCAGTGATTTACCAGCTGTAGATTATCCTGTTATTCAGGTAACTGCATCTTTTCCTGGGATGGACCCTGCAACAATGGCAGCAAATGTTGCGTCACCATTAGAAAAAGAGTTCATGAAAATACAGGGACTCGAAATGGTTACATCAAGCAGTATGCAAGGAGCAACCAGGCTCGTATTACAATTTTCGTTGAATAAAAACATTGATGGTGCTGCTACTGATGTCCAATCTGCAATCACACGTGCCACTGGAAATCTACCAGTTGATATGCCATCCCCTCCGGTATTTACAAAAACTGACCCAAACAGTCAGCCAATTTACTACTTGGTCTTGAATAGCGCAACAATGACCAAAGGTGATTTATACGATTACGCGTCTGATGAAATTGCACAACGCATAAGCATATTAGAAGGTGTATCAGAAGCTAATGTTTATGGAGTTCCGAGAGCAGTAAAAATTCTGGTAAATAATGAAAAATTGCGCAATAAAGATGTTACCGTTGACGACGTAACGAAAGCAGTTCAAGCAGGAACTGTATCACTTGCCGCAGGACAATTAAAAGGGTCTACCAAATCATTAGTAATTAAACCAAATGGTCAATTATCGCGAGCCAGTGATTATTTAAATTTGATTGTTGCTTATAAAAATGACACACCTATTTACTTAAAAGACATTGCTGATTGTATCGACAAATTGGAGTCCGATGATTTGTCCGCAAGTTTTTATAACAAAGAATTGATCAAGGAACCTTCTGAAAGCACAGTAATTATCGCCGTAACACGTGCAGCAGGTGCTAATGCAATATCATTAGCTAAACAAATCGATGAATTATTACCTGTTTTCAGAAAACAAATTCCTGCATCGATAGAAATGATGAAAATGTACGATCGTTCCGTTTCTATCAAAGAATCGGTGGATGATGTCAAAATGACGTTAGTCATAGCATTTATTCTAGTCATAGGTGTAATATTTTTATTTTTAGGCCGTTTCAGAGAGACATTTATTCCTATTGTAGCACTGCCATTATCACTATTAATAACATTTATTGTCATGCGATGTCTTAATTACAGCATAGACAATTTATCATTAATGGCGTTAACATTATCCATCGGACTATTGGTAGATGACGCCATAGTGTTCCTCGAAAACATGATACGACGAATGGAAGATTTTGGCGAAAGCCCATTAAAAGCATCGATCGAAGGAGCAAAAGAAATCAGTTTTTCCATTATTTCGATGACGTTGTCATTGGCAGCGGTATTTATCCCATTGGTCTTCATGTCCGGACAAATCGGTCGTGTATTTAGAGAATTTTCAATAACAATTGTTGTCGCTATATTAGCATCTGGTATCGTATCATTGACGTTAACACCAATGATGTGTGCAAGAATGTTAAAACCTATAAAAAAAGAAAATAAAACAAAACTGGAAATAGCATCTCATAATCTGGAACATAGATGTTTAAAATGGTATAGTAAAGCTCTTGACTGGTGCATAGCTCATAAAAAATCATCCGTCATGATATGGGTAATCAGCTTGATAGGTACGTTTTGGTCATTCGTAGCATTGCCAAAAACATTCCTTCCTGAAGGGGATAGTGGATTATTGAATGGATTTTTTATAGCAGAAGAAGGAACATCTCCATCTCAAATGCGAGAATATAAAAATGCTATCATCGATAAAATAAAGAAAAACCATTATGTTGAGAGTATTATGTCAGTAACTGGCATTAGCGGCATGTTAACTAGTAATCAAGGGATTGCTGTCGCAACCTTGAAAAAAGGGAAACGCCCTAGCATACAAGAAATATCAAATCAAATCTCACGCGATCTGTATTCTATTCCTGGCGTGTTGAGCATTGTTCATCCAATTCCGAGCCTATCAATTAGCACCGGTGCAATTAGTACAAATCAAGGAAAGTATACGTATATACTGTCAGGTGTCAACGCAGATGAAGTGTATGATTGTGCCAATAAAATGGTCGCTGAAATGCGCAAAAATCCTGGTTTCGCATCAATATCTACTGATCTATACATAAAAAACCCACAATTATCGATAGATTATTTAAGAGATCAAGCATATCGATATGGTGTCACTCCTTATGATATAGAGAATATGTTAAAACAAGCGTATTCAGAAAATTATTGTTATCAAATAAAGACTGGAACACGACAATATAAGGTAATTGTAGAGTCTGATGATGCGTTACGTAATGATATTACTGATTTAAATACATTATACTTTCGAGGAAAATGTGGCGAGTTGTTGCCATTTAAAACAGTCGCAAATGTTTATGAAACACTTGGTCCGACATCTGTAAACCACGTTAATAATTTCAATTCTGTATCAATATTCTTTGACCTTAACCAAGACTATCCTATTGGCGATGCTACACAATTTATCAACAAATTGGCATCAACAATAGTGCCACCGCAAGTTATGGGATCTCTAGAAGGAGAGGCGAAAACATTTGCTGAAACCTTTAAGAGCATGGCGATCATGTTAATAGTGGCGATTTTCGTCATGTATATAATTTTAGGAATTTTGTATGAAAGTTATATTCACCCATTGACAGTGTTATCATCATTACCAGTTGCCATGGTCGGCGGTTTATTGACATTGATGGTTTTCAAGATGGAATTGTCGCTGTATGGGTTTGTCGGATTGTTCATGCTATTAGGCATTGTCAAAAAGAATGGTATTTTGATGATCGACTTTGCGATTGCTCGTCAAAAAGAAGGTATGAGCAAAGAACAAGCCGTTCATACGGCGTGTTTGGAACGTTTCCGTCCTATCATGATGACGACTTTAGCAGCATTGATGGGAAATGTACCATTGGCTATAGGGTGGGGAGCAGATGGAGCATCTAGACGTCCATTGGGAATGGCTATAGTCGGAGGATTAGTCGTATCTCAAATAATAACGTTGTTCATTTTGCCAGTCATTTATTTATATTTCGAAGACTTCCAAGAAAAAGTATTGGACAAAATACCATTTTTCGCCAGAAATGTGGATGACAATGTTGCCTAGCTTGTTGATAGTTGATGATGAAAAAAACTCTCGTGATGCTCTAGAACAACTATTAAACTGCGATTACGAGGTTTTTTTGGCCAAAAATTTCGATGACGCTGTCACATTGATGAAGAATGGCAGATTCGATATAGTGTTGACTGATTTGCGAATGTCTGGCAAGAATGGAATGTTCGTCATCGAAGAAGCGCTACGCAGGCCATACAATCCAATATGTATCATGATGTCAGCATATGGATCTGTTGAAACAGCAGTTGATGCAATAAAACATGGGGCCTACGATTTTGTAACAAAACCTATTGATTTGACGAAGCTAGAAACATTGATGAAAAACGCATTAACTAGCAGAAAATCATCCAAAAAGAAAACGACAGTCATATCTGATATTGCCAAAACAAAATGTAATATCATTTCAAGTAATGACTTTTCACCAGAAAAGATAATAGGACATTCTAACGCTATAACATCATTACTCAAAAAAGTAAATACTGTCGCAAAATCTTCTGCCACTGTGTTATTTGACGGTGAAACCGGTACAGGAAAAGAATTATTCGCCAATGCTGTTCATTTTTATAGCCAACGAAAAACAAAACCATTTGTCGCTGTTCATTGCGCGAGCTTACAAAAAAATTTGCTAGAAAGTGAACTATTTGGACACGAAAAAGGTGCCTTTACCGGAGCTGATACAAAGCGCATTGGACTATTTGAACATGCTGATGGCGGAACATTATTTTTTGATGAAATTGGCGAGATTGATTTAGAAACACAAGTAAAATTATTACGGTTTCTGGAATCTCGTACATTCAATCGTGTTGGCAGTAATGAAGATATCAATGTTGACGTAAGAATAATTTGCGCAACAAATAGAGATTTAGGAAAAATGGTATCACAAGGCACATTCCGCGATGATCTATTATATCGACTGAATGTAGTAACTTTAACATTACCCCCTTTGCGCGATAGAGCGGATGACATCCCAGAATTGCTCAACTATTATGCAAAAATGTTTTCTGATAGAAACAACGTTGAAAACATTTCATTCAATGATGCTACAATTGATATTTTATGTCATTATCAATGGCCAGGTAATATCCGTGAATTGAGGAACTTTTGCGAAAATTCTGTAATTTTTTATTCAGGGCAGACAATGACACCAAACAACCTTGATAAAAAATTCTTGTGTCCAAAATTACAGGCCAAAATGTCATCCCAGTAAAAACGTAGAGTATACTTATAACTTGTTATTTTTCTTACACTAAATATACTAATTTTATGTATGAGCAATGATGAATTTGGCGATGAGCATGTCGTATGTTATAGACATTTGAAGAATAGGTCATCGGATGAGCCATTTCGATACCATGCGCACTGCCAAAAAAGCAAAAACAAAACTCGCAAGATTGAGGAAGAAGCAATGATCTCATTGAAAAATGACGTTAACACTTATTGCGACTGGTTACAATTTTTAGCAGGGGATTGAAATTCTCACATAAACACAGCAAAAACTAATATCCATTTTCATAACAATGGCTGAGATAAGCATGGATTCTCACATGCAAATGTTGATAACATCAAGACTACAAAGTCTAAAAAAATATTTTCAAGAATGTTCACTTAAAATGTACATGACACTGCACGCTTTCTTCTAGAAAGCAATGAAAAGCGAAGAGAATGCGTAATGATAACGTAACAAAAATATTTTGCTTCATTCATAATCACATCCTTTTTTGTTTAATATCGTTTTTAATTAAAAATTTAATCAATCTAGTAAACCTTCTAATTCATCTAAGATATTATTGTTTTTTTCTTCATCTTCTTTAATCTCTCGTTGTCGCTTTTCGTCTTCTTTTTTTATTATCTCAGCTTTTTCATCATCTTCATCGAGAAACTTTCCTAAGACATCAAAGGCTTGTATTGCTTCACCATGATCCGCATTCAATCTATTAACTTCATCTTCTAGCCACTTTATTTTATTTTCCTGCTCTTCGCACCTTTTTTCCAACTCGGCATATTTGATTCTCAACTCTTCCATTTCTTTCTTCTTATCATCATCAATCTGTTGCATACCATAAACACCATTGCCACTAACGTAATTTGCTGAACTAACATTCATAGATGACCACCATCTATTGGCATTGTCAGTACTAAGTACAGCATTTTTGCCAGATCCTTTATTTATTTTTTTAAGCTTTCTATGTTTCGTGTTAATTGCGCAATATTACTATCTCGAGCATTTAACATCTCTTTCCGTTTTCGTATTTCTTCTTCTAGAGTCGAAAATGCGACTTCGCGCTTCTTCTGAATTTCTGTCGATCGTTCGATTCAACTCAGCAATTTTCGCAGTTTGTTTCTCTGTTATATTGTTCAGTCTATTAAATTTCGCCAGTTTGTCCGCCTATACTACTTTGCAATTTGACTATTTTGCAATCTAGATATTCGATCACTTTCCTGGAATTTTCTCTTTTAGTTTTTAGCCGTCGTATTAAATTCTTCAATCCGACCGTCACGCTCATCAACTAACCCAGCTAAACGCTCTAAGCCAGCAATCTATTGCTGAGATTTTTCAGCTTCCACTCTTTCTTCTTTTTCTACCTCTGCATAACTTGCAACATTTGACCATTGTGGAATAATGTAACAGAATGTGTACTTTCCGATACTGCTATTGCAATACATTCTGCTGCCCATGAAATTGATGCTGCTGCCGCATGCCGTGTTCCGAACCCACTAGGCATAACAATATTGTGGTTTGGTGTATAAATCAAAGTACCAGCCGATTCAATAATGCCATCACCACGTATCACAAATGCACCATCTATTAACGAAAACTCTTTGACGGTTTCTTCCATAAATGGGTGCAAAATATTCCGTTCTGCTTCGGGATATCCATAGAATGGATTCAACACCAATGGTTTCATAAATAATGAAATTTTATTTATATCACCTAAAACAAACAAACATCCAACCGATTTACCCTCTCGTCCTTCAGTTGCTATTTCTGATGCAATAGATAATGTACGCTCCAATACCTCTGGTCTGATATCGCACTGGAAAAATTTCGAATTAGATGTCAAAATTGGTCGAAATTCTTTTTGGATATCAACTATAAACATAGTATCCAATATGCCTGGTGTATTGCTACAACCAATACAACATACCTTATCATCAAAATTGAAAATCTCTCGTGTGATACCAAATAAAATCGCACCACGGAAACCATGTAACCAACTAGTCGACGTAGCATTAACATGTAACTCTATATACGAATTATAACTAACTGGATGAACGTCTGATTTATTATTGTGGATAATGCGCACGATCTTCATGCCATCAAATATCGTCTCAATATCAATGTTATCGATTTTGATGTCACCAAATAACATTACATTGGAACATCGTGCTTCATGTGCAATTTCTACAACTTCTCGCAAAAAGAACTCATTGCTACCAATACTGATATTACGTGTGCTATTTTGACTAAACTTTTTAAATATACTGAGCACTGTGTTTTTAAAATTGTCAAATGAATCAACATTGCGCAAACGAGATACTACAGAAGCATT
The DNA here is from genome assembly GCA_964589405.1 of uncultured Opitutales bacterium. GTDB lineage: Bacteria > Verrucomicrobiota > Verrucomicrobiia > Opitutales > JAIRKQ01 > CAZPRW01. The sequence continues at coordinate 15,951 of CAZPRW010000001.1, forward strand.
CTGAAAAATATTAACGACAGAAGAAACTACTCTCAAATAATCTCGTTCATGTTTGGATGCTAAAACTAATACAATAATATTTGATTGTTCAGAATCTCGCATGACAGACCGTTTTAAATCTGACTTACATCGTCCGACGAAAATTTCATACGGAGATGAAAGATGAGCACGTAAATTCGGCACTAATATTTTATTTCCAACACTTGATGATATTTCTTTTTCTTTGGACAATAAATCTGAAACAACGTCATCTATACACCCTCGAAACCGACATAGTGACAATAATTCACGAATAGCAGATTCAAATGTATTGCTTGTTAACTCTACTATTGAATTGGCATTGATATACTGTGCAAAATTCATCTCTCGACAAAAAAATTAATAGGTTTTTAAGAAAAATAAAGCAAATTGGAGGAATTTTTAATCAAACATCAGGCAACAATTTGCAATGACTGCTACTGCTTCACAACGACCAATCTCGCCAATTTTTTCATTAGTCTTTGCTTTAACACCAATATCTGACATTGGAACACCTAAAATTCGGGATATTTCATGTTTTATATCATTGATATATTTTGCAAGATGTGGCTCCTGAGCAATAATAGTGGCATCAATATTTGATATTTGGCCGTGTGCATCCATTAAACATTTCTTTGCAAATTTTAAAATTTCTTTCGAATCAATATTTTTTATCGCATCATCATTGTCAGGAAACCAATGCCCAATATCTTGTAGTCCTAAACTGCCAAATATAGCATCTGATATAGCATGCAATAATACATCACCATCAGAATGTCCAGCAAGGCCTTTGTCATGATCAATAACAACACCACCAAGTGTCAACTTGCGACCAACTACCAAGCGATGAATATCATATCCAATGCCAACTTTTATTTTCACAATGGATCAAGTTTGTAGAAATCAAAACCAAATCTGCAAGTGAATATCAATAACTACAATTTTATCGTTGGAAACATTTTATACAAACTCGATCAAACAAATAACAGAAATTATTAATATAATTTGCTTTGTAACATTAATAATTTCACTATTGACTGATACATGCTCTTGCTGACTATCGCAAAATTTTCTAATTCATCTAATTGCACCCAACGATAATCAACATGCTCTTTTGGGTCTAATTTTATCTTAACATCGGAATCTGCCTTACATGAAAACGCAACTCCAGGGACGATAACACCTGGCGATATTTCTATCTCAAAACATTCTGCTAATTTCCATCGATTGGCGTTTATAATTCCTGTTTCTTCTTTTAACTGCCTTTTTGCAGCTGCTTCTAGACTCTCATTTTCACGAACAGAACCGCCAACGCATTCCCATAAGCTAGGATACAACTCCCTATGTGCCGATCGTTTTAATAACAGAACCTCTGGCCCACGTAAATTATTAATCCTATAACAATAAGCAGAAACAAAAACTTCAATCTTATTGATATGCTCTTCCCGAGCACCAAATATGCCATCTGGCAACAATAATGTCACGAACACGGATACCATGATGGCTAATGTTTTTGCCATTTTTGTTATCATATACTAAAATCCCAAACGTATAGAACATTAATATAACAATATCATTTGTCAACAAAATGTAAATGTCGTGTGCCAACTGCCAAGAATTTTAACCATTATTGATTTTTCGAAAAAAATTTTTACGTTCGTTTCATATATGGAATTTGCAAAAGACGCACATATGATAGCTACCAAGAGTAATGGTGATATCATTCAATTCTCTGTATTGCTCGATGGGAAATCATTGTCGTATAATAATATAATCAAATTATGTTCAACAAATGAAATTACCATATCGGCATTTTCATTTTTAGAAAACTTCGATACAACAGTCATGCGATTTGTCGTAAATTATCCTGATTGCGCACAAAAAATACTATCAGAAAATAGGGTAGTATATTACACGACCAATATTGTCGGAATAGAACTCGATCAACAAACAGAATTATTGAATTTCTCTAAAATGTTATTCGCTGCTGAAATAAAACTACATTATATTTATTCATTTTTATCGCGACCACACGGAAAAATCGGACTATTGTTACAAACAGAAAACAATGAGTTTACTAAAAACATGCTATCGAGCATGGGATTTAAAGTCCTATCACAAGATGACATCGGACGATAAAGACGTTTCGCGATACACTTCATCAAAAATATGTCTTTTATAAAACGTATACTTCCGTTATTTTATGAGACAAAAATGCTTCCGGCAATACTAAACTAATATAAATTATACAATTGTTATCACATCAATTTTTCACATGTTATCCAACATAACGCTTGATTATGTTAAAAATTTACTTATCAATGCGCATATCGATTGTGGAGAAATGGCTGAGTGGTCGAAAGCGCCTTCCTGCTAAGAAGGTGACCTCTCAAAAGGGGGTCCGAGGGTTCAAATCCCTCTTTCTCCGCCAAAAATTTTGGCAGCTTGATTAAAAACTTTAGTTATTGCTCTTGTTTAAGAGCCGAAAGCAACATAGCTGTTGATGTTCTTTAAAAGGAAAAATTTTGTTCTTTTGTTAATTGCAAAATCATTGCCACTATTATTCAGTGAACATATCGCTTTAAATATAGGCATTTGATATAATTCATTTAGAATCTTGTTGATTAAGCCCTTCCAAATCGGCTTTTATCATGTCGCGCAAGCGTTCTCCAGCACAACTATACATTGCCAAATTGAAAACACAATTCCCCCATATCCTAGAATTAAGGTAGGGACTAACGTACTCTCTGTCAACAGGTAAAGACAAATAAATCATCAAATGATCGTATTCTGACGGGCTCACTTTTTTTATCGTTTCTAATATTGCCGAAACCTCGTCATGCATTCTTCGTATTTTGCCAGTTAGTGTATTAAGTTTTTCTTCTTTCGATCTCTGTTCTGCCTTACATGCTTCAAATTTTTCATTCAACTCTGCTAATTCATTATATTTACTTTTTAACTTTTCTTCGTCACTTTGAATCGTACTTTGCACAACTTTTAGTTCTTCATATTTTGATTTTATTTCTTTTGCCGTTTCTACACTTTGATTGCAAGCATTTAACGACAACTGCATTTTTTCAATTTCTTGCCTTTCTTGTTTTATAGAAGATTCTACACGACAAATTTCATTAGCTGTAGTCGTGCAAATATTAGAAACACTAGCGATTAAAAATGCACAAACATTAGTTAACATTCCTCGGTTGTTTAATGCATTTAACTGTGCTCGAAGTTCTTCTATCCTATTCTGCCTTGTTTCGATTTGGTTTTTTAGCGTTCTTATTAATCCCGGTACATCTTGCCCACAAATTTTCACTTGATTTTGCCATCTTTGATTTTGTTCCTTTAATTTTTTTATATTCGAATCAAGATCTCTAATCTTTTGTTCTTTCTCTTCTTTTTCTCTTTTAAGTTTTTGAATTTCCTGATTTTTTTGACTTATTTCTTCCGATTTACTCTCACAATCAGATTGTAATTCCCTGACTCTACCCATCAGTGTTGTTTTTTGGCTATTAAGTTTATTGATCGCTTCTTCTTTCTCACGTATATCGTCAAAAAGCTTACGTGCCGAGTTTCTTGTTGTATGTATTGATTGCACATCTTGACCGACATTGTAACTACCTAACGGTCGAGATTTACCGAAAGAACTTTCATTGCCAATTGACCCGCTTGAGCTATTCTCAATCCCAGTATAGCCATTAATGAAAGTATCATTATTTGCGTTGTTTTTACCTGCTTTATTAATAATTGAGTTCATGATCCCATCCTTTATTGTTTTCAATATCCTTCTACCTTATATATAAAATTTACCATTTAAACAAATCTTCTGGCAAATCATCTACATGATTGACAGCTTTAGACCTAGACAAAACACTGTCTGTTTCGACTGGTATTCCTTCAAGACCTTGTACAGCCTCATGATATTCTTTTATTTCTCCTTCCGCTTTACTTAACTGCGTGCGGAGACTTAAAAGTTCTCTTTGGGCACTTTCCAGACTTTTATCAACCATCTGTCGATCATTTTCTGCTCTTAAAAGTTCTTTTTGGGCACTTTTCAGCTTTTCCTCTGCTGTCAAAATCAGGTTGTCTTTACTTTCTATAATGTCCTTAAGCTTTTTGACGGAATCAGTCAAGGTCTGCATCAATTCCACGAATCCTTTATCAATCGCATCTTTTTCACCACTATCAACTCCTGTCAATGCCGTAAAACTTAAGCTGATTTTTTTAATCGCACTCAATTGTTTGCCAACAACTCCTTTGAGCTCATTATTTTCGTGTGTCACTTTATCTATATCACTTTCCTGAGTACTTATTTTATTTTTGAGTTCTTCAATGCCGTTCAGCAAAAATTCTTTTTGGCTATTAAGTTTATTGATCGCTTCTTCTTTCTCACGTATATCGTCAAAAAGCTTACGTGCCGAGTTTCTTGTTGTATGTATTGATTGCACATCTTGACCGACATTGTAACTACCTAACGGTCGAGATTTACCGAAAGAACTTTCATTGCCAATTGACCCGCTTGAGCTATTCTCAATCCCAGTATAGCCATTAATGAAAGTATCATTATTTGCGTTGTTTTTACCTGCTTTATTAATAATTGAGTTCATGATCCCATCCTTTATTGTTTTCAATATCCTTCTACCTTATATATAAAATTTACCATTTAAACAAATCTTCTGGCAAATCATCTACATGATTGACAGCTTTAGACCTAGACAAAACACTGTCTGTTTCGGCTGGTATTCTTTCAAGACCTTGTACAGCCTCATGATATTCTTTTATTTTTCCTTCCATTTCAATCAACTTCTGGTCCTGCTCTTCATACTTCCTCTCCCATTCATCGCGCTCCGCTTCAAGCCCATTAAGATCTCGTCTCAACCTAGCTATTTCATCTTCCAGACGCTTTATAGTCATTTGTTGCTCCTCGCACTTCTTCTTCAGCTCGTTATACTCGCTTCTCAACTCTTCCATTTTTTTCTTCATATCATCACTAACTGGTTGCATACCATAAACATCATTAACATAATTTACTGAATTAACATTCATAGAGTCCACTCTATTGTCGCCGGTCGCCTTCTGTACAGCATTTTTGCTCAAATCCTCTATTTGTTTTTTTAAGCTTTCTATGTTTTTTTCTAATTCAGCGATTTTTTCATTACGTTCTTTTAGAGCCTCATTCAGTTTCAGCATTTCTTTTTCCAAACCAGAAATTTTGTCCTGAGCTTCTTCAGCTTGCGCTCTTCGTTCTTCTTCCTCCTTTTTCAGCTCCAATGCGCGCTGCCCATCTGCATGTTTCTGAACAAACATTTGAATAACATTCGACATGACATTACTGGCATCGGAAAACTCCATATCAGAAATTTCTTCTCTATCCAAAAGGGAGATGTTACTTATTTCTGATGACATATCAAGCTCTAAAACCTCTTCTGCGCGATTTGTTGCTTCGACAAATAATTCTCTCAATAATGCTTCATGTTGCCGTAAAATTGCTTCCTCTGCAACAAATGATTCGCTCTCTCGTTTATGTTTATTTCTTAGATCAGCGATACGACATATGTATTCATCATAAGCTTGATGAACTGAATTCAATGTATTTATCCAGGATTGAAAAGGATCTTTTTCGCCATCATTAATCACAACTGACAAATTTCCAGCAATCGACACGATGGATCTATCGTAGGCAACAATCGGCCCGTCAGAATCACCGCTATTAATGTAATTATTGAGAATGCTATTTAACATGATGTTCATGCTCAATAAGTTTAGATAACAACTTACTGGCGCTTTTATGCTCGCCGTGCTATCGTTTTCACTTTCGCCGTCTTCTTTAACAATATTTACAGTCGGCGATATCATTGATTTGACATGGCGCATACATTGATCTCGCCAAATATCATCAGATGTTTTTTCTTTAACAGGGAAACTGCCACTTGCATTGAAGGGAACGTTGTTTTTCCCAAAAACATTCTCCATGTCTTTTTTATATTTATCGTCATGAAAATGGATTCTGTTATGCTCGAGTTCAAAACTTACGCGCTGGCCATGGTTCATTTTTGATGGCAAAATTATTTCTGTGTCATTCAAATTTAACGTTCTTTTGCCTGCAAAATCTTCGATTTCACAATATTTGCCAAGCTCACTAACGACTTCTTCTATGCGCTCTTCAAGTTTTTCTGGACTCAACCGACCAGAAATTGTGATTTGCAGAAGATGTTTGCCATTGCAGCCTTGAATCACTTTAAACTTGGCTGCTGGGTTACCATTTTTGTAGAAAAACACACCTTTGTTTTCATCAAATGTAATGTTGTTTTCAGCACCATTATTCCGTTCTATTGCGGTCTTCAGTTGATCGTTAACACTTTTATCTGGCACCTCTTCACACATCGCACGTGCCGTTTCAACGTTGTCATTCCAACGCTTCAATGCTGCATCATGTTTCTTTAACTCATTGGCATTGCCAATAGTTCTTGAATAAATAGATGATTCTTTAAGTTTTGAATCGGAAAAATCATTTATGATACTTTCCGCTTCTTTCCGACTTACAACAACAGACTTAAATCCAGCAAGCATCGGCTGCTGCTGAACGCGTTGATGTACTTTACTGTCGCCAACCCGATCCATCCAGGTGGGTGGGAAGTTTATGCAAACAAAACAACATGTCAAGATAAGATAAAACTCACGTAAAAAATACTTTTCTACCGTATATTTTTTAATTTCTTGATGTCGGAATATGGAAAAGTCCATTTTTGAAAAAATCATTGCACGAGAAATCCCAGCTGAAATATTGTACGAGGATGATGTTGCAATCGTCATACGTGATATCAATCCGCAAGCGCCAACTCATGTACTCATAATTCCTAAAATCAAAATAGAACGTCTAGCGGCAGCAAATGACACTGATGGCGATATATTAGGACATTTGTTGGTCGTTGCAAAAAATTTTGCTAAAGGGAACAACATTCCCAGTTTTAGAGTAGTGATTAATAATGGAACACAAGCAGGAGAAACTGTACCGCATCTGCATATACATCTACTAGCTGGACGGACAATGAGTTGGCCTCCAGGGTGACATATTAATTTTTTGCCAAAAAAAGCAAAAGACATGATTTTTTTGGTCTGCATACATACAGAACAAAAGAAACCAATTTTGTTTCTATATTTAAATTAAAAGACCGCATGCATAAGGAAAATTGATGCAAATGGCAGCGCTAATAATAGGCTGTCACTCAAGTCAAAAATACCACCAATTCCTGGCAATGTCGTCCCGGAATCTTTTTCATTGGCCAATCGCTTAATTGCAGATTCCACCAAATCACCAATAATTGACAATAATGCCAGACATGTTGCAAGAACTATTGACATAATCACTGTCAATTTTGCAGGGAGTAGGGCAGGGAATATAAATAATAACCCAACGGCTATAATATTTGAACAAAAAATTCCACCTATAAGACCTTCAAAAGTCTTTTTTGGACTAAAATTCGGCGCTAACTTATGTCGTCCAAAATATTTCCCAGCAAACATTCCACCAATATCACAAAACTTTGTTGTAAATATTAACCAAAATAATGTAAAAATACATTGTCCATCTGACATTCCAATATCAGACATTTTCGCCATCAACGCAATTGGAAAAATGCTCATAAACGGAACATAAATTATTCCGCTCAATGTTGCTGTAATTGATTTACGAGATGTTAACAATGAATGCGAACATAATGCCTGTACAACAACAATAATAATAGAAAAAAATAACATTTCAGACATAGCAGCACTGATATTATTTGATGATATATAAAAAATGCTCATAAATAACATAGTAATGCCACATAACATTCCAGTCATCAAAAATGGACGTTGTTCAATTTTGCTCAACAATTTATAAAACTCAAACTGCGTCATTATACTAACAGCTGCAACTAACACCATGCACCCTTTTAATCCAAAACATAATATCGCAATGACCGAAATAACGATCAACCAAAAACTACTTATTGCTCTTTTCGTCATGAATATTTCCAACCCTTCTATCACGTTGTTGATACGATGCAATCG
>CAZPRW010000002.1:0-20240 GCA_964589405.1 uncultured Opitutales bacterium
AGCAATACATTTTTTATTCAAACTACGTGCAACACGAGTAATCATACGACCAAGCTGTTTGGCCTGTTCCATGTCCTTAATAAATGATCCATTTCCCCATTTGACATCAACAACAACACCATCAGCACCAGAAGACAACTTACTGCCTAAAATACTTCCTGTCATCAATGGCACACTTGGGACAGTACCTGTTGTTTTTCTAATACCTTCCAAAATGACATCTGCAGGGACAATATTTTCTGGTTGTTCATAATAACAACATCCGACCTTTTTTAATTGTGTTTTAAACTTTTTAGCGTCAAATTTATATTCAAATCCAGGTATTGATGACATTTTTTCTAGGTCAGAAATCACTAACCCCGCACAACTATCGACTAATGTAGGAACAGCAATACCACAAACAGCTGCTATAGCAGGCAACACAAATGCTGATTTATCACCAACACCACCGGTAGAACAACGGTCAATTTTCGGCCATGAAATACCACCACAATCAATAATATCTCCTGACAACATCAATTCTTCTGTCCATGTTGATGCTTCCTGAATCGTCATGTTCTGGAAATATATCGCCATCAAAAATGCTGATAATTGATAGTCTGGGATGCTCTTGGTAATGATAGCATTGGTAATATCACGAATTTCGTTATCAGTAAGTTCTTCGCCAGATACCTTTTTTTCGATCAATGCTCCAAATCGTCTCGTCAAATCGTGGTTGTTCGTGTCTTTCATAATTCCCCTCTCTGGATTCTCGCACCCCCGCGACTCGCGGTTATGCAATTTCATCGAGAAATGTCAACTTATTATTTACTGGACATTAAATCAAACACGACAAAACAAGGGCGTCCTATACTTTATGTCTTTAAAACACAAAACATTTGTAACAACATCTTTCACGAAATTTAAAATCATTACAATTTCAGTCGCACAATTTAACTACTACAAAACTAGGAACATTGTTTTTTTAAATTTATATAATCTTATATCGAAATAGAGTCTTTACGTATCATTTTAATGCTAAAAAGATGTTCATCATATACACATCAATAACTCATTGATGGATACCAAGCGGGCTGTCAGATGACAACAATTCACATGTCAAACGAGTTGAAAATGATCAATAATGTACAAGTTTACAACGGGCTATCATGATCAATTAGATATGAACCTCTGACAGATGATTAAAATAATACAGTAGCATTTAATGATAACGCTGACATTACATGCGTTGGAACAACACCAGTATGTTTACAAAAGTCATGGATTAAACCACCATTAGAACGAATATTTTCTGGCATCTCACCAGCACTAATTCCGGTCATTACTAATATACCATCGATAGAACATCCGATTTCACGACTGGTATTGATAGCTCCTAAAATATCAGTATTTAAAGAATCTCCTATCATCGCCATGCGGGAATTTTTTACATTATCAAATGTTGTGTTCAAAAGTTGTGCCATCCGTTCCATGGCATATTTGTAGATTTGAGGATACGGCTTTCCAATATAGAATACTTCACCACCCATTTTTTCATATGTCTCACCAAGCAGTCCTTGTTTTACTGTTTTCATTGATACATATGATGTTGCATCGGGAGACGGTAACATTGCACATTTCGCATATTTATCTGGGTTAGCGATGACCAATGGTTTATTATACTGTTTGAAAAGATTTAATACTGGAAAATATGGATCTATTGTTGTAGTTTCCCATTTACGAACATTATTATTCGTACGAGCAACATATAAATATTGTTTTAATTCATCTGACATCGAATCCCGTTCATCATCAGAAAATTGAACATGAGAAATATAAATAAAATCAGCAGATCGAATATCGTCGACCTCTGTATAAGCACCACCTGCAAATGGTGCATCATTTCGAGCGCCTACCATGAAATATGTTTTAGGAGACTGACAGGATTGAAATGTTAATTTACCATTTTGAATAACATCTTGCAAAGCATCGCCTGAACTGACAAAATCAGAAAAGTGTGTATTCTTTTTCAAATGTTCACCATCGTATTTGGAAATAATTTCATTCGATAAAAATGAGGCATTCGACAATATGACTACCTTTTTACCAGCAGTAATCAATGTAGATAATGCATGTAATGCTTCTGGATATGCCGCAACACCACTCCAAATAACACCATATAAATCTACAAAAAATATATCATATTGATCGATAATATTTTCAAACACCATATATTCACACTATGCACAATATTGATACTGGTTGTCAAGTTTAACGCATCACGACAATTTTAATACTGATCTAAAAATGGTATAAAAATTTTTATTAGATAGGTATATATTTCTATATAAAAATTCTATACGCCATGTGTGTAATAAAAATGAGCATTACCTCATGATTTGATAATGCTCATAAAAACTATGGAATCTATTTCTAAGATGATATTACATCATTCCACCCATGCCGCCCATGTCTGGCATTTGACCATTACATCCACAGTTGCATTTTTCTTCTGGAATGTCAGAAATCATACATTCTGTCGTCAACAATAATCCAGCGATCGACCCTGCATTTTGTAAAGATGCACGAGTAACTTTTGTTGGGTCAACTACACCGGCTTTCATAAGGTCTTCAAACTTACCAGTTGCAACATTATATCCATATGAACCATCATGTTTGAGCACTTCTTGAACAATAATTGATCCTTCAACACCAGCATTGGCACATAATTGACGCAATGGAGCTTCAATAGCACGACGGACGATAGAAACACCAATCGCTACATCACCTTCTGCTTGAATATTTTCGATCGCTTTATGTGTACGCAATAATGCTACACTACCACCTGCTGAAATTCCTTCTTCAACAGCAGCACGTGTGGCATGCAATGCATCATCAACACGATCTTTTTTCTCTTTCATTTCTGGCTCCGTAGCGGCACCAATACTAATAACAGCTACTCCACCAGCCAACTTTGCCAAACGTTCTTGAAGTTTTTCTTTATCATAATCTGATGTAGAATCTTCGATCTGTTTGCGTATTAATTTAATCCGTGCTTCAATGTCCTCAGTCTTGCCACTACCCTCAACAATAGTAGTAGTATCCTTATCTACAGAAACACGCTTCGCTTGTCCAAGATCATCCAATGTGATATTTTCCAATTTAATACCAAGATCTTCAGAAATGAATTTACCACCAGTAAGGATAGCGATGTCTTCCATCATTGCTTTTCTGCGATCACCGAACCCTGGTGCCTTTACAGCACATATGTTCAATGTTCCACGCAATTTATTAACTACCAATGTTGCCAATGCTTCACCTTCAATGTCCTCAGCGATGATCATCAATGGTTTGCCAGACTGTGCAACCGCTTGTAATGTCGGCAATAATTCATTCAAATTCGATATTTTCTTTTCAAATATCAAGACATAAGCATTCTGGAGAACACATTCCATGTCCTCTTTATTCGTTACAAAGTATGGACTGAGATATCCCTTGTCGAACTGCATACCTTCAACAACATCCAATGTTGTTTCCATTGTCTTGGCTTCTTCAACAGTGATTGTACCATCTTTGCCAACACGTTTCATAGCATCAGCTATAATACCACCAATCTCAGCATCCCAATTGGCCGATACAGTAGCCACCTGACGAATTTCATCACCTTCTACTTTTTTCGATGTTTTTTCCAACTCAGCAACTGCTACTCCTACTGCTTTATCAATTCCACGCTTTACGAAAACAGGGTTCGCTCCGGCAGCAATGTTTTTCAGTCCTTCACGATATATTGCTTCTGCCAATATTGTTGCTGTTGTTGTACCATCTCCTGCAACATCAGATGTCTTTGACGCTACTTCCTTCACCATCTGAGCACCCATGTTCTCGAATGGATCTTTTAACTCTACTTCTTTTGCTACAGTTACACCATCCTTGGTGACAGAAGGTGCACCAAATTTTTTGTCAATGATAACATTACGTCCTTTTGGCCCTAATGTAATTTTAACAGCACTTGCCAATTGTGACACACCTGCCAATATTCTTTTGCGTGCTTGTTCATCGAACATTAATTGCTTTGCCATAACTTTATTTTTCCTTTCGTTTTATTCTTCTATAATAGCGAGTATATCATCTTGACGTAAGACAACTAAGGTATCCTTATCCTGTTTGATTTCTGTACCACCATATTTGCTAATGAGGACACGATCACCGACCTTTACTTCAAATTCTAATACTTTGCCCTCATCATTTCTTCCAGAACCAACAGCGACAACCATCGCCTCTTGAGATGCTTCTTTTGCAGCATCTGGGATGATAATACCACCTTTTATTTGTTCCTTATCCTCTATTTTTCTTACGAGGACACGATTTCCTAATGGTCTAATTTTTTCCATAATGTTGTCCAATTTGAAAAAGTTATTTATCATTGTTTTTATCATCTACAACTTCAAAATCCGCATCGACTACATTATCGTCTTTTGATTTTGCATCACCTTGTTTTTCACTGGCAGTATTTGCGTTATTTTGAGCAGCTTGTGCTTGTGAATACAATTCTTGCGCCATGCCTTGGAATGTTGTTGTTAATTTCTCACGCGCTGCTTTAAGAGCATCAGCTTTAGCATCTTTGTCATCGAATACTTTTTTCGCTTCTGCAATTGCATCTTCTAATGGTTTACGTTTGTCATCTGACAAATTGCCACCAAGGTCTTTCAATTGTTTTTCTGTCTGATAGATGAAATTATCCAATTGATTACGTTCTTCTACTGCTTCTTTTTGTTTTTTATCTTCTTCAGCGTGCATTTCTGCCTCTTTACGTAATTTTTCAATCTCTTCTTCAGAAAGACCAGATGCACTAGTGATTGTAATCTTTTGATCACGACCAGTTCCTTTATCCTTAGCCGTTACATGAAGAATACCATTTGCATCAATGTCGAATGTTACTTCAATCTGCGGAACACCACGTGGGGCCAAAGGAATACCATCCAATCTGAACTGCCCTAACAATTTGTTATCACGTGCCATCGGACGTTCTCCCTGCAATACTTGGATGTCTACCGCTGTTTGATTTTCAGCATATGTAGAAAATATCTGTGTCTTCTTTGTCGGGATAGTAGTATTTCGTTCTATCATCGGCGTAGAAACACCACCTGCTGTCTCTATTCCTAATGTCAATGGTGTAACATCTAACAACAAGACATCTGTAACTTCTCCTTGCAATACACCACCTTGTATAGCAGCACCTACAGCGACTACTTCATCTGGGTTGACTCCTTGGTGTGGTGTCTTTCCAATGAAATCTTTTGCGATTTCAACTACACGTGGAGAACGTGTCATTCCACCAACCAACACGAGTTCGGAAATGTCGGACTTATTTAATCCAGCGTCATTTAGACAATTCTTACATGGGCTGAGTGTACGTTGATATAAATCATCACAAATTTTCTCTAGCTGTGACCGTGTCAATGCTACATTCAAATGCTTTGGACCATTTGCATCTGCTGTAATGAACGGTAAATTAATGTCCACTTGTTGTGCCGATGACAATGCGATTTTTGCCTTTTCAGCTTCTTCTTTCAACCGCTGTGCTGCCATAGGATCATTTCGTAAATCAATGCCATTTTCTTTTTGAAATCCATCAGCCAACCAATCAATCAATCGTTTGTCCCAGTCATCTCCTCCGAGCATGGTATCACCATTCGTCGCCTTGACTTCAAATACACCATCTCCTATTTCCAAGATAGAAATATCGAAAGTACCACCACCGAGGTCATAAACAGCGATTTTTTCATCATTTTTCTTATCCAATCCATATGCTAATGAAGCAGCCGTTGGCTCATTAATAATTCGTAATACTTCCAATCCAGCTATTCGTCCAGCATCCTTGGTCGCCTGCCGTTGAGAATCATTGAAATATGCTGGCACAGTGATGACTGCTTGTGTTACAGGACATCCCAAATATGTTTCGGCATCTGCTTTCATTTTGGCCAATATCATCGATGATATTTGTTCTGGTGAGAACTGTTCTGTCTTGTTTCCGACTTGGCATTCTATCCACGCATCACCATTTTTCCCTTCAATCACCTTATACGGCAGATCCTTGACCATATCCTTTATTTCAGAATATTTATGTCCAATCAGTCGTTTTGCTGAAAAAATTGTATTTTTTGGGTTTGTTACTGCTTGTCGTTTAGCTGCTTGTCCAACAACACGTTCTCCTGATTTTGTAAAAGCAACTACTGATGGTGTCGTTCTTGCGCCCTCTGCATTAGGGATAACAATTGCCTCACCACCTTCCATCACTGCCATACATGAATTTGTTGTTCCAAGATCAATTCCTAAAATTTTTGATTTTTTACTGCTCATATCTTAAATCCTTACTGGCGAAGTTGTAGCAATTTTCATGCCAAGACACTAAAAATATCCAACAAAAACAACCATATTAAACTGTAGCTGTAGTGCATATCCTTGTCGGATATATTGCCAAATAGATAAAATCTTACACGAAACGAAATAGCAATCAGCCTTATCGCAAAAATATAACCACGTTAATTCCTCACACAACTCATACTCATTGCACGCGCACAAGACAAAAATGATTTGTGCCATACGATTAGTATGCTGTGGTAACAAATCGATATTATTCTTTTACAGTAATATTGTACTAATATTACATTGCTCAAAATACTGTATTATCTGGTATTTCCGCATCACGTGTAATACACAATATACCATCTTTTACATACATTCCATCTTGACTGTACCCATCTTGCTTTCCAAATGGTGTAAGATGAACATTATTTCCTATACGTGCATCTTTATCAATAATGGCTCGTTTAATAATGGAATGTTCACCAATGCCTAATGGAATTGCATGTGGTGCATCAGATAAAGATTGTACTGAATCGAAATAATCTGCACCAAACATCAATACATCCTCTAAATACGCACCTGAACGAATAATCGACCGCAATCCAATAACACATCGATTCAGCGTAGCATTTGTGACAATGCACCCATCAGATAACAAGGTACGCTCCATGTGACAACTATTCACTTTACACGCTGGCAAATATCGTGCACGAGTATAAATAGGATTGTCTGCATCAAAGAAATCAAACTCCGGCACCATATCAGTCAACATTAAGTTCGTCTCAAAAAATGACCGCACTGTGCCAATATCTTCCCAAAACCCGTCGAAAACATACCCATGCATGTTATATTTCCCAAGCATACGTGGCAAAATATCCTTTCCAAAGTCACTACCTGTACCGTCTAACACCTCATATAACGTTTTTGCAGAAAATGCATAAATTCCCATTGAAGCCAGATAATACGGAGTATTGTTCTTATCCTTTAATTGTTGGCGAATATGTTGTGGGACACAGCAATGACGTACTAATGCAGGTTGTTGTGGTTTTTCAATAAACTCCTTTATAGATAATTTATCATCCACTTGCATGATTCCGAATGCACTAATTTTATATTCTGGAATTGCTTTTGATGCTATAGTAAGATCCGCCCCTCTATCACAATGTTGTTTTACAAAATCTGATAGATTCATGCGATATAATTGATCGCCAGATAGTATTAAAATGACGTCATCTGCTTGCGGTTTTATATATTGTAAATTCTTCCTTACTGCATCTGCTGTACCAGCATACCATGCACCATCATGATTTGTCTGTTCCGCCGAAAAGATCTCAATACATCCCTTTCCAAAAGTATCAAAACGATATGTTGATTCTATGTGTCTGTGCAATGACCGCGTATTGAACTGCGTCAAAATGTAAATCTTTGTATACCCAGCATTGAGGCAATTGCTAATAGGAATATCGACCAAACGGTATTTTCCAGCTAATGGCACAGCCGGCTTACACCGTGCTTTTGTAAGTGGATATAATCTATCACCACGACCTCCTCCCATGATAATGCAATAAACATTCTTTCCCATCTGTGTTGGCAGAGAGTAAAAATTGTAAAATAATTGTCAACATATGTTGGTTTTAGTGAGCGCGCTCGTAAAATACAGTTTTTCAAAAAAGCAAGCAGAAAACAATAATTAAAGCAGTTATTTTTATGCACTAAAATAAATTACACCATTTATTGGTAATGATTGCTCGTAAACACGGCAAATCATTTGCATTTTTCTGACAAAATTCCAACCTGCGAATGTTAGTGATGAAAAGCAACGTATTTGACAAAGATGCGGTTTTGACGCCCGAGCTAATAGACCAAAAATATAAGTATTGGCGATTCCGCATAATTTATTCCCTAATTATTGGATATGCCGCATTTTATTTAGTACGTCAAAACTTTCAAGTCGCGACCCCAAAGATGCTGTCGGAATTCGGTTGTACAAAAGCAGAAATTGGATGGGTATTTACGGTCTTCTCCTTGATTTATGGGTTCGGCAAATTTTTTAGTGGTGCGATATGTGATCGTACGAATGCTCGATGGTTCATGACCATTGGGCTATTGGGATCCGCGGCTTGTAGTGTCTGTATAGGACTAGCAAATTCATTATGGATATTTATTCTGTTTTATGCACTTAATGGAGTGTTTCAATCTGCTGGCTGGCCACCTGTATCTCGTTTAATGACACAATGGTATTCTCCACATCAATTGGGTACGCGATGGGGCATCGTCAATGCTTCTCATCAATTAGGAAGTATTGTCATTCTTCTTTCAGGATCGAGCATATTAATACACATGGGATGGCGGTATGTATTTTTTATCCCTGCCATTGTTGCTGTAATACTATCATTTTTCATATTCAATCGACTACGTGATAACCCACAATCTTTGGGCCTGCCATCAATTGAAGAAAAAGAAAATTTGTTTAATGAATCTAGTCATGATGATAGAGAAGATATCACATTTAAAGAAGTGTTTTTCGAACATATTTTGCCAAATAAAGCATTATGGTATGTTTGTATGGCAAATTTCTTTGTTTATATCATCCGCATGGGATTTTTTAATTGGGCACCAACATTTTTACAAGAGGCCAAAGGTACTAGCATAATGGGCGCAGCATATTTAAACGTTGCGTTTGAATTTATGGGTGCTGTTGGTGGTTTTGTTGCTGGATGGGCATCCGACAGGATATTTGGTGGACGTAGGAATTGTGCATCATTTTATTTTATGGCAGTATTGATATTTGCATTATTGATGTTCTGGGCAATGCCATCAAACTCTACATTAGTAAATACAATATTTCTATTCATTATGGGATTTTTTATTTACGGACCACAAACATTGGCCGGTGTTGCTGGTGCAGAGTTTGGATCTCGTCGTGCCGCCGCTACAGGAGCTGGACTGACAGGAACATTTGGATACCTTGGTAGTGCTGTGTCTGGATGGGGTGTTGGTAAAATCGCTGATAAATGGGGTTGGAATGCAACATTTTTATTTTTTGTAGGATGTGCTGCTGCTGGTGCTTTTTTCTTCATGTTGAATTGGAATAAAACATCACAACGACATAGAATAAAAGCATAACATATATTATTATGCGATGGAAATGTTTCTGTTCATATGATGGGACAGATTTCAATGGTTGGCAGAGTCAACCACATGGAAATACAATACAAGATGTTATTGAGCATCGTTTAGGGATAATCTTCGAACATCCTGTTCGGATACATGGTTGTGGCCGTACTGATTCTGGTGTCCATGCGCGAGAGTATTGTTTTCATTTCGATAGTGAATGGAGTCACGGTACTGATGCGCTAATACGCGCTTTAAGATGTGGCATTCCAAAAACAATACAAATATATTCTGCAGAACAGGTACCACATGATTTTCATGCACGGTATTCTATAACATCGAAACAATATCGATATTATTTTTTAGAAGGGCATCCATCACCGTTTCAATATCGTTACGTATACGGACTTGGTCGAAGACGGTTAAACAGTGATAAGATGCATGAGTGTGCACAACTACTTATTGGAACACATGATTTTCAAAACTTTGGTGCACTGCATGATGATAGTGATAATGAACGAACAATAAAAACAATTACTCGCATGGAATGTATTCGCGAGAATAATATGATTACGTTCATTACCGAAGGCAGTGGATATCTATATAAAATGGTACGTATTATTGCTGGTTGCTTATTACAAGTAGGTCTTGGCAATCGCCCATCATCATTCGTGACAGATGGCCTTGTCAATGATTCATCATATGGTAATCTTCTTAGAAAAGAATGTACTCCTGCTTGTGGTCTATTTTTGTACAAAGTAACGTACTGATATATATGACAACGGTAGAGTATATTGCATAGAAAACACTACATGCAATATGTCATTTACCGGTCAACATCATCTGCAATATTTGCGTATAATATGTACTTTTAATATGAAAATAACATTCACATTGCATTCTTTCATGTCATTATTTTTGTCATTCTCTTACTACTATGTTTAAATTTTTCAAAAATGCAGGGAAACAATTAAAACGCGCAACGGCTAATTTGTTCCATATATTATTACCATCGAAAATCGATATAAAGTCATTACAATCATTGGAAGACACACTCTACTCTGCCGATATCGGCGTAGATGTCACAAAAGATATAATATCACAAGTAAAAAATGAATTATCCAGAAAAACCTCTCTTTCCAGTGAAGATGTGTCGTCATTAGCGTCACATGCAATTCGTAATAGTTTGTCAGGTGCAGAAGGACAATTATCACTATCAACGGATGAGCTGATAGTTATTTGTCTTGTTGGAACAAATGGTTCTGGAAAGACAACAACTGCAGCAAAACTTGCATATCATTACAAAGAATTAGGATACAAAGTATTGCTCGGGTCATGTGATACCTTTCGAGCTGCTGCCAACGAACAATTAACATATTGGGCACAAAAATTATCAATTGACATTGTTGCGTGTCAGCATGGCGGTGACGCTGCAGCTGTTGCATTTGATGCGTATCAATCTGCTATCGCCAAGAAAAAAAATTTGCTAATTTTGGATACCGCTGGCAGGTTGCACACAAAGACCAACTTGATGTGCGAGTTAAATAAAATATTGCGTGTACTCAGGAAAAAGGACGATGGTCTACAAATACACGTATGGTTGGTGGCCGATAGCACAATAGGAACTAATACAATCAATGTCGCTAAATCATTTAATGACAATGTTCCATTAACAGGAATGATAATGACAAAATTAGATGGTACCAGCACTGGAGGGACATTGATCGGTACATATAGTTCAGTTCATGTTCCTATCTTCTTTATTGGTACTGGTGAACAATGTACAGATTTACATACATTTTCTATCGACCAATATTTATCTAAACTACTGCCATATTGATACACAGTTTATCGAGAAAAATTACTTATATTTCTGAAGAAACACAACTGTGCGATCAGCGTTTACGTTGGTTATTAGTGTTGTTTTAATAACACTATTATGCAGATGTTATCGACACAGTTATTGATCATATATAGTCAATTTATTTTTATTTCTGATCAAAATATGCCATTTTGTTACTAGAAAAATTAGGAAATACACTAGTTGAACGTTTCATAGCCGCCGATTTTTAAATCGGCATTCACAAATGCTATTATTATTCACTGCCAATGTGAATAACTCCGTTAATAACTTGTTAGCATTTTGTTAATTTCTATTTTTATTAACAACCGTTCACACACCAATAATCGCTTTATTCACAAGGGAATTATTTACTCCGGCCAGTATTTTTGGCCTTAAATTGAGTTATTAACTTATTCACAATGCATATTACTACTACTGAAGATATTAATATATACATAGTAGTATTCCACGTCATCGGCATCACTAAATTCACAGCATAATTTTTTAGTACAATACACATGAAAAATTGCTGAAAAGCTCTACAAAAATGCATCAATGCAATTGACAGACATATTGATCAATAAAAGATCCATACATTTACTAATTGATTATCAACCAACCGTGTAATAGTAGTGTTATATCATGATATGAACGGCAAAATAATATCTACCAATCCTGTTTGTAAAACATTTCATTACAAAAAAGTTACTAGCACAAACGATGTTGCAAAACAACATGTTCGTGAGGGAGAAACGATACCGTTTTTTGTAGTTGCAGATGCGCAGACGAATGGCCGTGGTCGTCGTGGAAATGTTTGGAATAGCGATAATAATGGAAATCTATATACAACATACGTATGTTTAGTGGGATGTGAAAAAATTGCAAATATAGCTATATTATCGCAATGTGTAGCGATTAAAATTTGTGATGTTATGTTCCGACAACTTAACATCAATATGAACGTAAAATGGCCAAATGATATTTTTATAGATAATAAAAAAGTCGGTGGAATACTGTCGGAGACTATAATTCGTGATGACAAAAATGTTGTTTGTATGATTGGTGTTGGCATCAATATTTACCAGTCACCACACCTGCAGAATGCTAGATACGAAACAACGTGTATATCGGAATTTAATGATGCGTTATCATCGTTGAATGATGTAAATCATATCGTACTACAGTCGATTGCATCAGGATGTGATATGTTTTTAAACATACCACTGGTGGATATAATTGATCAATGGTCTAAGTATGACATGCATTATAACAGGATAATTGAAGTGACCTGTGCGAATGGTACTTTCTTCGGACGTAATATTGGGATCGATGATACAGGTGCGTTACAATTGGAACGACAAAACGGTGAAATAATAGTAGTCAGAGAATCAGATGCGCAAATAAAAATTATGTAATGGGATATTATGGATTTGACAAAAATTTGCAGATAATATCTCTTGTTGAAGACGATTTGCTCAGGTGGTGAAATTGGCAGACACGCTGTCTTCAGGCGGCAGTATCGAAAGATATAGGGGTTCGAATCCCCTCCTGAGCACCAAAGGTTTTATCATATCAATTGTAAAAAGATTTTTGTATAAAATATTCGACACGAGGTTGTGTTGAATATACAACGCAACACCATCGTATGGTAGAAGGTATAGGCAAAAGTGACGAGCGTAGTGGTTATTTGCAACAATTAAGTCAAATTGGTGTAAACACAAAATCGACATTGAACAATCCGACTATGGACTTTACTTTTCACTTTGCGTGCATATCATTTCGGAGTTTATGGGATTTGATGGCACACATCAAATACAATATTTGAGAGATGAAGAATTAAAATCTTTACTTGGTGATACTGTACAGTTTGGTGGCAAAACAGTTCAGCGAGGGAAACAACGATTGTCAGACAAGTGGCAAGTTGCCAAAGAAATTGATGATCATGGATGTATAAAATATATATTTGCGCGCCCTGTAAGTAAATGGTCGAAGAAACATGGTCACTTAGAAATATCTATAAATGTTGATACTAACGATGGTAAATTAACTGAGTTAGCGCGACAAAAGCTGATTAATACAATGCGTATGATGGATATTATTGCGCAGCGTGGCCAAAAAGGAGCAGATCCAAAATCGTGCTTACCAAAGCAAAATCAGGCAGTGAGGTTTTTGGGCAATTATTTTGATCATAATGCAGGCGCGATAGAGGATGTAAAGAGTCAGTTAACATGCATTGGCAACAAACACAATTCAAAATATCTTGATTTTCTTGATGGTAGTAAGAAAGCATGGGATGATTATGTTCGGTCAACACGTCGCAATGTAGATTTATATGATGGTGGTGAAAAACAAAATGTTATTGAAAATGGTTGCAACGATGCTAATGCCACTCAACAATATGTGACTATAGGCAATCAGCATGTTTTTGAAGAAGGCCGCCTTAGGTACAAATCATTAGTAATAAAAAAAACGATTGGGGAAATATTTGGTGCCATTGCAAATGCATTTAGTGGTGTAGTAGAACCATCTAAGAAGGTCTTAGCGACATTATGCAAAAACCCAAATACAACATCTGTTGCAATTGCATTAACGAGTTTATTGTTCAATCAAGAATATGCAATAGTGATGTTGATTGGATATGCTGTTGATAGTGTCAAAAATAAAATATTAGAAGTAGATACAAGTCAGCCACCGCAGGATTCATTCAGATCTAAAATAGGGTATAACATAGCAAAATTTTTTCAAGAACACAAGCGTACAGGAGAAGTTATTGCAGCGACAATTAAAATTGGTGTACAATCAGTTGTTGCATTTGTTGCATTGGCTGTCAATCCGGTGTATATGGTACAAGCGCTCATTGATTTGACTATTACTATTGTGCAAAATACGATACCAGCTGTCGGTAATTGGATAGAAAAACATCCAATTATCACACAAATTGTTGTTACTACTATCACTCTAGCAGCACAATTGACAGTTGGAATATTGACAGGATCGTTGCCGATCGCACTATTTACGATGGCTTTTACATTAGGAACACAGATAATTGTTTCAAGTTATGGACAAAGCATCGCAGGATGGTGTGTTGCTAAGATTCTTAATAGAAAGACGGAAGAAAATAATGTTGTTCTGTCAGTTGAGGAACAAAATCGTGTAGACAAAGCTAAAGAGTGTATAGAAAAGGCCAGAGAGCCAATAGGAAGAATTTGTAATGCTGTTTCTAATCTTATTATTGGTGTATATGGCGTTGTAAATAAACTATATTCCAAAACAGTGTCAGCGGTCGTAAATGTTGTATTAGGGTGTAATTTGAAGAATCCAGAAAATCAAGCAGGTGATTCGGATAATGTTACAAACGCAAAAAAACAGTCGAATTAAAGCAAAAAACAGAGCAATCAGACAAGATTGCAGAAACGATAGAACAAGAAGATGGTGTCGGCAATAATATCAAAGACAACCATTTCAAGCAAATACTTAAATGGCTTGAAGAAAAACTTCAACAATTTGCAGACAAGTATAGGGCATGGGCATATACAGAAGAAACACCAGAACAGCAATCTGAAACAATATTTAATGAGATTAGTGAGCAAGGAGAAAATTTTGATGGTACAGAACAGACAACGGATTACACTTTAACAAAGCATTGTGGTTTTGCAGGTAAAACGGATGAAGCTGAAGAAAAACTACAAGAATTTGTAAATAAGCACAACCCTTTCCAAGACTCTTATGATCAAATGAACCAAGACGCGTAGCAAATTACCAAAGAGCTCGTATCTGCTTTAATCGGTATGTTTAGAAGTATGACACTTGTCAGAAAATAACAAACTATGATATGTAATCATAACGGCAAGATAAATCTTGACGGCGTTGGGGATTTTTTGATTCATTATATGGGTGATGGACAAACAACAGCAGCATAGCGTGCTCGATGCTAAAAGTAAGGGTGGACAGGTTGGCGATGTCATGGATAAAATTCTGTCGTTAGTAAAACGTAGAGGTTTCATTTTTCGCGCATTTGATATTTATGGTGGTTTTAATGGGTTTTTTGATTACGGCCCACTTGGAGTAGAATTAAAACGTAACATAAAAAATGCATGGTGGCATGATATGGTCACTGCACGGCATGATGTTGTTGGAATAGATTGTTCTATAATTTCACATCCAAAAGTATGGGAAGCATCTGGACATTTGGAAGGGTTTTCTGACCCAATGGTTGATTGTAAAGAATCGAAAATGAGATTCCGGGCAGATCAATTATTCTTTGCAGATGTCATTGTCGATGGTAAGTCAATTGGGTATGTATGTGTACAGGAATCTGATGATACATTGCGAGATGCTACTGTTGCAGCACAACAATTAAAGCGAAAATTATCATGTCCTGGTGATATGGAGGATATTGTCCTAAAATGTGTGCAAGAAGCAACAGAGGAAGATTTAGCTAAAATTCCATCGCCTGTCACTGGAAGTATTGGGGTATTGACACAACCACGAGATTTTAATCTCATGTTCCAAACGCATGTCGGTGCAGTATCAGATGATACATCAGTAGCATATCTGCGGCCGGAAACAGCACAGGGAATATTTGTAAACTTCTTAAATGTTGTAGCATCAACACGGGTAAAAATTCCGTTCGGGATTGCTCAGATTGGGCGGTCATTTCGCAATGAAATTACACCACGTAATTTTGTTTTTCGATCACGTGAGTTCGAACAGATGGAAATGGAATTTTTTATCGATGATAAAGAAGAATCATGGCAGCATTGGCATAATTATTGGGTGACAGAACGTATGAAATGGCACAAAAATATTGGGCTGCCAGAAGATATGTTATCGATTGATGTTCATAAACCAGAAAAGCTAGCACATTATTCTAAAGCGTGTACTGATATTACATTTAAATATCCATTTGGTGTACAAGAATTAGAAGGTATTGCAGCACGTGGTTGTTTTGATTTGACACAACATCAACAATACAGTGGAAAATCAATGGAGTTTTTTGATGAATCCCAACATAGAAAATATATTCCACATGTTATTGAGCCATCTGTTGGTGTCGATCGAACGGTATTGGCTGTGTTGTGTGCAGGATATGATGAAGATGAAGCAGATGGTGAATTGAGAACTGTATTGCGATTAAGCCCAAGAATCGCACCGGTAAAAGTGGCAGTGTTCCCACTAGTAAGAAACAATGAACAAATTATGAACATGACGAAGGATATTTTCCAAAAATTGCAACGACAATATAATGTATATTTTGATGCTAGCGGTGCAATTGGACGGCGATATCGTAGAATGGATGAAATCGGTACACCATATTGCGTCACTATTGATTTTGAATCATTAGATGATAATACATTTACATTGCGACATCGTGATTCTATGCAACAAGAACGTATCGATATGAAAGATCTATTATCTATTTTATTGGAAAATTGTTATTGAGAAGATGTGTATTTAGCTTGCGCATTTTACTATATTATACACACTTGACGAATTTAGCGATGGATTACGCAGAGGCCATAGATATTATTTCTGGATTATTCCGTATAAGTCATTGGGCATGCAATGAATATGGTGAGCGGTACGCTGTATTAGATAATGATATTGATATTCGAGTGTCGCAGAGCAATGCTGATACACTGGTATTACAAGGAATGTTTGGGGAAATTATTCCAACAGGTACAGTATCTGCTGCACTTGAACATAAATTATCATATTTGTTACAAGCAAATTTTATTCGTATTATTCATGATGATGATATTCTTGCGATCGATCGACAATTACAACGATTATCAATCACACGAAATATATCATTGATGCGTGCTACATTCGAATCATTGAGCGATGATATTGATGCATTTATAAAATCCATGGACTTCTGGGACATGGCATTACAAAGAAAATCATCAATGGCCGTCCTTTCCCCATTATTAAGTTTTTCGTTACGCCGATGAAAGTGTTGAAGTTACTTTTATTATTTATTGTATTGATGTCGAATGTAAGGACAATGGCAGCTGTTGACAACATTACACCTGCGCAGAGATTGCCATTTGAAAATGCTAGTTATTATCACTTCGCTAAGGATCAAAGCCTGGCAGAATTGATCAGAGATTTTTTTGCGATGCAAGGGATTACTGTCGTTGTTAGTGATAAAGTAGTTTACAATGCTAATGGACGATTTAGTAAAATGGCACCGGAAGAATTTTGGGATTATATCACAAAAGCATATGGATTAGTATGGTTCTTTGATGGCAAAATAATGTTCGTATATTCAAATTCGGAATTGCAGACAGAGATCTTCCGAATGGATACCGATGGTATTGGAACATTATCTCTCATTTTAGACAAATTAGGGTTTATTGCATCAGATTATTCTTTCCGTGGTGTCGGAGAAGCGAATGTGTTGATTGTGACAGCACCACCGCAGTATGTTACAGTAATTCGTGATATTGCGTCGAAGTTTGTACCTAGCAAAATTTCTGATACAACAATAGTAAAGGTCTTCCCATTAAAATATGCTTGGGCATATGATATGTCGTTCAATTATGCCAATGGGTCGATAACAGTTCCTGGTGTAGCAACATTATTACAGAGCATAATTACTGGACAATCATTGACTAATGCGTTTTCACCATTCAATGTATCTGTCGGTAGCAGTGAAAAATCTGTACAATACCAACCAATGTTAGGGATTTTAGATGATACACCATCGTATGCCAAAGAAATGAATCAATCATTGCAAAAACAGAACAATGATAATAAAAATTCCAAACAGGATGGTAAAACATCAGAGAAAAATGTAGCGGATGTATCTGGTGCAACATTGCCAGGATTTATTACATGTGATCAACGATTGAATGCTATTATTATACGTGATAGTCGCGAAAACATGCAATTCTATGAAGATATTATTCAAAAATTGGATGTGTCGTGTGAGGTCATCAAAATTGATGTTGCTGTGGTCAATGTTAACAAAAACGCTTCTAGAGCGTTAGGAGTCAATGTTCTTGGCGTAAATAATGGCAGACATTCATTGTCAGTATCTACAGGTGATACCAATTTAACACCGGGTACTACTGGTGGTGGACAAGGTTCAATCGCTGGTCAATTTACCAATGTTGTTAATGGATGGAGTGTTAACTGTGCATTAGATGCATTAGAAAAAGATGGTAATGGTGAAACGTTAGCCAAGCCATCTGTTCTGACATTGGATAATGTTGCTGCTATTATTGAAACCGATAAGACACAATATAGCAAAGTTTCTGGCCAATACAATTCCAATGCATATAGCCAGACTGCTACAACAAAATTACAAGTAGTGCCACATGTCATTCCTGATGAAGTCGATGAAGCTGGCAAACGTAAGATGAAATTGTTTGTTGATATAGCTGAAGGTGATTTTGAAGATGTTGGTGCAGGTGCTGATCCGGTCATCACACAACATTCATTAAACACACAAGCGGTATTGTACGAAGGCCAGAGCCTATTGATTGGTGGATATAATACGGAAGTACATACCAAAGAAGATGGTGGTATTCCAGTATTGAAGGATGTTCCGTTGGTTGGAACAATATTCAAGCACAGCAGTACAGGGAAGACAGTAAAAGAACGTATTTATGTCGTCTCGCCATCTGTAGTTGAAATACGCAGTGATGATCAGAAATATGCAAGATTTTTACAAGATGGTGAATTAGCAGCGACTGGCACTTTAGACAGTGATGAATATTCATTGAAGACACAATGGCCACCGCAACAAAAGGATCCTGTAAAGCCAAGAAAATCTGGCCGCGACAGACATTAATTGTGAAAGTATTGCATTATCGTGATGCATTGATGTAAATTTGACTATTCTAGTTTAGAATATCGAAACAATCGGTGAGGGATAATACATCCTCGCCGTTTATAATTTCACTCAGTCAAATATTTGGCCAAAAAACGGTATTTTGATAATTCTCGTATGCGCAATATTATGATATGATTTTCAAAAAGTGATGAAGAATTAAATCACTATGCCAGGTGTTGATCTTAGGAACGAAAAATTACATCATAAAAAATACTTGGCAAATAATAAAAACATTTTAGAGATATCAGGCGTCGCTAGTTGGTGGGATATCCAAGTGGCTAAAGGAAGCAGACTGTAAATCTGTCGAGGTTTCTCTTCAAGCGTTCGAATCGCTTTCCCACCACCATGTTAGTGATGTAGTAGTTAATTCGCTTTTGAGACTGAAAAAGTGTTTTGGTGTTGTTTTTGTCTTTTGTTTTTGGGGAAGAGTAGGTTTTTTTGTGTATTTTTTTGATCAAAAGAGGCACAATTCAGAATATTAACTATTCGCAATTAAACGATATTTGTATTGTCACTGTAAATAGGTGGCAGAAAAAACACATTTTAGTATAGTTTTTTATTGTTGACAAAATCTAATTTTTGATGCTAGGTGAGTAATATTATGACATCTGCTAATACTGATAATTATTTGATACAAGACAATATTGGTTGTCTAGAATCTATCACAAGTGAAATGCAAGAAAATCATGATGTTTTGAATGGCGATGGAATAAGTTGCATTGAAGACTCATTATACGAGTGTATCATTTGCACTGAAGGTAGCATCAATCGTAGCTCATGTTTATCAGAACATATTGTAACAACATTAACGAATGTTTGTGAGGTTGAATCTCGAAAAGTGAGAAAAGAAGAAAAGATCGACAAAGACGCTTTAAATACGGAATTAAGAGAGGCAGAAGGAGCTTTTAATATTTCGAGGGAGGCATGTGATTATTTGCAGCAAATTGCTTCTATATTGATGGATGTCGCAGAGTCTGGAAATTGTAGTTATGTTCAGATTGAGAATTTATTGAACAATATAGTTGACCTTTATCGCCAATATGTAAGCAAAGCTTGTACACTAACAGAAGCTCGTCTTGTATTGGCGTTTTCCCA
>CAZPRW010000003.1:0-19902 GCA_964589405.1 uncultured Opitutales bacterium
AAGAAACAACCATAAACGATGAATACAGTTTTAGTATGTTTTAAAAAATCTATTATAGGAAGTTTTATATTAATGTTAGGAATTAATCGTTTAACATGACCTGATTCTGCTAATTGTTCCAACATTCCACGGCATAATACTAATGCACAGAATACAGTAGCGAACAGCCCAATAGATAAAATTATTCCAAATCCTTTAATTGCACCTGTTCCGAAATATATAAGAATTATTGCAGTTAATAGGGTAGTAATATTTGCATCTAAAATCGTCCATAATGCTTTATTATGTCCTGATAACAGTGTATTTAACAATGGCTTTCCTGCGAGTTGTTCTTCTCGCATACGTTCGAATATAAGAATATTAGCATCTACTGCCATTCCAATGGTCAAAACCAATGCTGCGATACCAGGCAATGTAAGTGTAGCACCGATTGTTACCATCGTTCCTATTACAATTGCAATATTTGCTAGTACTGATAAAATTGCTACAATGCCAGCAACACGATAGTATCCTATCATGAATATCATCACGACAGATGCTCCGATATACGCTGCTTTCATCGATGCTGCTTTGGCATCTTCTGCCAACGATGGTCCAATTTCGTTTAATTCAATAAATTTTAATTCTACATCGAATGGGTTGTTTAAAACATTTGCTAGGTCGATGGCGTCTCGTTGAGAAAATTTTCCAGAAATACTGGCATGGCCATCTGTTATTGCTGATCGAATGTACGGTGCGGAATATAATTTCCCATCGAGCACGATGCCCAATTGTTGGTTAATATGTGATGATGTGACATGTTCAAATTTCTTTGTTCCTTCTTCTGTCATCGATAATGCGATTTCATATTCTCCATATTGTCCGATTCGTACACCAGCTTGTTTTACCATGCTACCGGTCATTTCAGGTATACGTTTTACAAATGCTAACTGTTCGACAGTTGTGTTATCACTATTATTCTGTTCGAACGACATGATTTCATATCCCAACGGCGCACGATCATTGCGTGATGTTGGTGTGAGAGTAGGGTGCAATAAATGAAATGATAACTTTGCTGGTTTTTTGATAATATCGACCAACTCAGGATTGTCTTTTGTTGATACACCTGGCAGTTGGATTTCTATGCAATTATTTCCAAATGATCGCACGAGCGGTTCAGAAACTCCTAGTCCATCAATACGTTGACGGATGATGTCCATCGCTTTATTCAATTGTTCAGCACGTTCAAGTGTACCAAGATCATCGAATTTTTTATCGTTTACCTGAAGGACACACGATATTCCACCTTTAATATCGAGTCCTTGTTTTATTTTGCCTTTGGAATCTGCTAATATTGAGTCCAATAATACGGCATTCTTTTTGGTAAGATTTTTAATATCTGCTACATTTTTTTTATGAAAAAACTTTGAAATATCAATTCGATCATCATTTGCAACATCGCGTATAGCTAAGAACAATGTACGAGATTGTCCATTATCTACACGATCATGTGCCTTTTTCAGAAGATCATTAAATTCACTTTTATTATGAGTCACCTGTGATATGATATATTTTTCGAATGGTTTATCATGGACAGGGAAAATGTTACAAATGAATGCAATTATGATGCATGCTGAAATTAGCAGACGATATGTTGATGCTCGATGTCGCATAAGATTTATAAATATTATTATTTTTTATTTTGAATTTTCTGAATTGTTTAATTTTGATTGAATATACGATCTGAATATTTCAATCTTTGTGTCATCAGCGATTTTTAGGATGAACCGTGTGCCTTTGACATTTGCGATTGTTCCGACAATGCCAGATGTTGTGACCACCTTATCACCTGTTTTCAATTCATCTATCATTTTTTGATGATTTTTCTGCCGTTTTTTTTGTGGTGCTATTAATAGAAACCACATTCCGACGAATAATAGAATATAGATCATCAATACTTGCCAACCTCCACCGGAGGTAACGGTTGGTTGCTGGTCTGCTAGAAAAAATAATGTTTTCATAAATCAGTTACTTCTACTTGGTTGCGCAGACTAAAACAGAGCATGTTATAATCAAGAAAAATCCAGAGAATTGTCGCTTACTATGTACAAAATTATGTTGCGATCAAGACAGTTTAATCATGTCAAAACTGTCTTTTTGAAATACATAGATGCATCTATGTGTTTTTAAGTCGTAAGTGAAAATGTTGTTGTTATTAATTCTTGCCGTTGTTGTCGGCAGTTGCGTTCTGTGCATTAGTTTTCTCTATGCGAGGCAGCCATCGGTGTGTTTTCATTTCTTTTTACCTGTTTTACATGTTCTGTTTGGCCAGGTTTCCACGTTGGTTGAACAATTGTTTCTGTTACTATACTTTCTTATTCATGAACTTTGGTGTTAGATTGGGTTTGTTGTGGCTGGTTATTAATTTCTTTACAAAGTTGTTTGAATGGTTCTTTGAGATAATTTGGGAAATCTTTATCAAATTCGTCTGCGTTTGTTAATTTTGGAAAATCATTGCTATCGAATGTTATCAATTTTTCAGGATTTGATTCATTTTCTGTTAATTTGCTTATGCTGTATTCTGTTGGCATCAACACTTTTTGGCCAGTTTCTATGCTCATTGTATTTTTTTCTTCGAGAATATATCCTTCATATGACATAGTTCCATCAATGGCACTTGGGATACCTGTTTTATAATAACGATAAGTAGTGACGGTCATTCCTTGTTGCGAAAATGTAAAATTAAATTTTGTTTTATGTTGCTCATCTTGTTGTGGGAATTTTCCAGTATTCGTTACTGATGGCCAAAAACATCCATCTGCGGCTTGTCCAGGATATAACAAAAATTGTTTTAAGAGAGTTGATTTGCTGATGCCAGATTTATTTGCTAAATTTCCTATCTTTGTTAGAAAATCTTTTTCGAGGGTTTCTGTTTTATGGTTTATATTAAAATCAAGTATTTGGTTCTTTGAGTTTCTATATGATATTGTAATTGTTGCTGCTTTTGAGTCTCTTATTGCTTGTATTTCACTAGTGAAAACATTGAACGTGGTTTTTGATGTTGTAATTTGATTTTTAAATAGACTTTTTTGCAGTTCTTGCCAGTCATTTAAACAGCTCGTTAGTTGCTCATTTATAACTTTTACGTCGTTTTCGTTGGTGCAATTGTTTAGTCGCTTTAGTGCATTGGTTAAATTATCTTTTAACTGATTGATTTTATTTGGTATGTCACTATGTAAATTATTCAATTTTTTAATTTGGTCATCGTTTTTAGTTGAATTGCTCTTGAGCTCTGTGATTTTTTCATCGATCTTCGAAATAATTTCTGTTTGTAAATTATCCAGTTCAACTATTTCGTTTTCAATTCTTGGTATATTAGGCAAGTGTTGCAATTGATCAAAACTTGACATATTCTCGAAATATGCATCTGACAATTCACGTATGGCGATTGTTTGCGTCGCTATACGTGTATTTATGGTACCATTAGAATTTACAAGTGAGCCTGGAGTGGTTAGTTCCTTCTTCATTGTTTCGATGCTATCATTGCTCATGATTATTTCTGTAGTTGAAATTGTATCTGCGTTATTTTCATTTACTCTCGATTGCTCTGATGCATATTCAGTCTGTTCTGGTGTGTGAATAACATCACTTTCTCTGGTTATTGCTGTAGCGATTCGATCGACAAGGTTCTTTATTGCAGAAGCAGGAAACAATGCTGCAGTGATTGCTTTACGAAATATATCGCTAATCTTTCCGTCATTTTTTTCAGAAATAATCCTTTTTGACCATTCTTCTGCTTTTGCTTTTGTTTTTTGGAAAAAATTTATGCCATTGCTATCCACTCCATCCATACACTGACGGAGTGTATGTTGTTCCGCTGTTCTTTTCAAGAAAAATTTGATAAAGAACAATGGCTGTTGTATTTTATTACAAATACCAATAAAGTTGGAGGTGTTATTATTATGCAATGATTTGTCACTCTAAGAATATTTTTATGTCTGCACGGTCCTTTAATCGTTGGATGTAATTGTCCATGGCAGATTGATGGAATTGTTGCCATAATTGTTGTTCTATTGTTTCCTTTGCTTCATCAATAGAGATTGTTTTGGATGGTTTTATATCAGTTGCAACAAGGATAATAGTTTTGTCATCAGTATTAATTGGTGCGGAATGTTGTCCGATAGATAAATTTGCCAATGCATCGGAATATGCTGGAATTACTTCATCGCGCGCTAACCATCCCATGTCAACTGTTTTAGGATCGTCCTTGAATGACGATAATGCTGCTGTTAAATCCTCGCAGGACGATAATATGTCAGTTGTTTCTTTAATTTTGGAAGATAGAACATCCGCATCGCTGTTGTTAGAAAATATTATAGAATATACATGAAGTTCTTCTTTGGTTATAAAATCGTTTATGTGAGAATTGTAATATTCTTTTATTGTGTTTGGACTGACTTCTGATTTCGTCTCTTGAACATTGTTCAGCACGAATCGAACAATAGCATGTTCCTTGATGTCTTTTTTGAAATCACGTACAGACTGGCCATGATCACGTAAATATTTTGCAAATGCTACACGATCATCATTAAAATATTCCCTTATATGGTTTTCATACTCCTTTTTTTCATATGATTCCGGGATCTGGCCACCTTTTGATTTGAAATCTGCAACAATCAGTATTCGTTCAATGTGCGAGTTTAAAATGCGGTCACGTAATTCTATAAGTTTTTTGTCGAACTCTTGCTGTGATCGTGATTCCGACTGTATCCGTGATATGAAAGGATACATTTCTCGGACCAATTGACTCATGGTAACGATATTATTGTCGACGATAGCAACGATATCGTCCGCAAATACAGGATTTGAATATATTATTTCAGATGAATTTTCAGTAGATACATCTTTGGCAGCCACTGTATTGTTTGAAAAAAACATTAACAGAAATGATAATATAAAAACATGAACAATATGTTTCCCCGAGAACATGATTGGCAATATTGTGATTGTTTTACAAAATGCTACACTTTTTTAGTATCTTGACTTTTTTTACGAATCCTGCTTGTTGGACTAATGTGATGACAGCTGTTAATATTCTCTATTTGGGCGATGTTGTTGGCCGGCCAGCACGTGATTTTATTGTAAAATCTTTGGCGAGTATAAAAAAAATATATAGCATTGACGTTGTTGTTGCAAATGTTGAGAACGCTACTTCAGGTGCAGGGATAACGTTCTCACATGCTGAATTATTACATCGTGCAGGAATAGATTTGATGACGCTTGGGGATCATGCATGGGATAGGTATGGTTTTGAAAACGATATTGATAAAATAGATTATATTTGTCGTCCAGCGAACTTGCCTATATCATCTCCGGGTCGTGATTTTATAGCTGTTAATAAAAATGGGATAAAAATTGGTGTTGCTGTTGTTTTGGGTCGGCATTTTATGAAAATCAATGCAGATTCGCCATTTTCTGCTACCGATCGTTTGATTCAACAATATCGCAACGATGTTGATATAATGTTGTTGGAAATGCATGCTGAAGCAACATCAGAAAAAATCGCATTCGGATGGAATTACGATGGTATTGTATCTGCTATTGTTGGATCGCATACTCATGTTCAAACAGCAGATGATCGTATATTGCCAAAAAGTACAGCTTATATTACAGATCTTGGGATGTGTGGTGCGCATGAATCGGTTCTTGGTCGTGAAATTACACCAGTGTTGTACAGCATGAAAAATAGTATTCCAAGAAAGTTTGAGGTGGCGACAGGTGATGTTCAATTGCATGGAGTCATTTTATCAATAGATCCTTCAACAGGAATGGCCAAGAAAATTGTTAGATTTTCCGAGCGTGCTCAATAAAAATTACAAACTATGTTTAGTGAAACATTTCAATATAAAATTTTTACGACAATAATTTGATTTTAAAGTATAGATTATTCGATCCTAGAAATGTAGTTTACAAAAAAGAAAATATTCTTCATTTAAGTGTTCTATGAGGGTAACAGGTGGCCAGGCACGCGGCATTATATTGTCAGTTCCAGATGGAGTGGAATATTTACGGCTAGCGACTGATTTCATGCGAGAAGCAGTATTCTCATCATTGGGAAGGCTTGTTCAAAATGCTATGGTCCTTGATCTTTTTGCAGGTGTTGGTGGATATGGCCTAGATGCACTTAGTCGTGGTGCTCGAGGATGCGTTTTTGTTGAAAAGAATAGAGTAGCGGTGTCAGCTATAGAAAATAATATAAAAAATGTACAAAAATCTGCCGGTCGTAAATTTCATACAAAAGTAATTTGCGATGATGTTTTTAATTGGGCGACGACGTTAGATATTTCATTCGATATAATTTTTATTGATCCTCCGTATAATATGACAGAGTCACGAGGACATGAATTATTATCGTTATTCTCTAATCATTTGAATAATACAAATGATGCGAGGATTATTTTTGAATCACCTGGTAAATTTCAAATTGAAACACCAGAAAATTTATTGTTTGTTAAGCGTTTGGGACGGATGAGTAACACAAGACAACCGAATGCATTAATATATGGCAAAATTTAAATATACTACAGTTTCGAATATTGCAGTTGTTTCCGGAACGACAGTAATATCCCGTATTTTTGGGTTTTTACGAGATGTTACATTTTTTTCGTGTTTTGGAGTGTCAGAAATAGGTGCGGCATTTTTGTTAGCATTTAGTCTACCAAATATGTTCAGGCGATTATTGGGGGAGGGGGCATTATCTTCTGCCCTTATTCCAATATTGTCCAGTCGGTATGTTAATGATGGAAAATGTGCGATGTTTACATTGTTTTCGCATGTTCTTGTACGGTTATTTTGTATCCTAATGATTGTTTGCGGAGTGGTTTGTTGTACTATTTTCCCACTAAGGAATGTTATACAAGATGTTTCGTGGAAGCTAGCGCTTGGGCTGACGGTGGCTGTATTGCCATATATGATATTTGTATGTTTAGCAGCTATTACATCTGCTGCATTAAATGTTCTAGGACGGTTTTTTGTCGCAGCGATTAATCAAGTATGGCTGAATGTTACGATGATTGTTTCAATGCTTATCGGCCGATATGTTATGTCGTATGATGGTATGGAGCTGATATATTGTTTAATCGGAGGTGTGTTGATAGGAGGATTAATTCAAATATTATTTCCAATGTTGGCGATGTTTGTCAATGGTTGGAAAATGCAATGGTGTGATGATACTGATCAATTGCGACAAGATCTAAGAAATGTTTGGAAATTATTCTTGCCAGGATTGTTTGGTGCAGCTGTTGATCAATTGAATATTTTAGTGTCCCGTGTTATTGCTTATGGGTTTTGCGCGGAAGCGGTGCCATTATTGTATTTGGCAAATAGATTGGTAGAGTTGCCATCTGGTGTGTTTGGAGTATCTATTCTTACTGTATTTTTTCCAAAATTATCATGTGCTGTTGCAAATGATAATGATCGTGCGACATTTTCTAAATTGTTTAAAAGATGTATGTTGGCTATGTTGTGGATATTGTTGCCATCAGCTATAGGTATATGTGTATTTCGCAAGGAAATTTTATCGGTCTTGTTCGAATATGGCCAGTTTACATCATCTGATATTTTGCGTGTTATGCCGATATTGTTTGTTTGCTGTTTTGGAATGGTATTTTCTGGCATGTCATCATTGTTTATAAAGGGATTTCATTCTGTTCGTGATACGAAAACTCCAGTTCATGTTGGAGTAATAATATTATGCATAAATGCTGTATTATCCATAGTATTTATGAATGTGATTGGTGTGGTTGGACTAGCAATAGCGAATGCCAGTTCTGTTTGTGTACAAATGTTATTGTTGAATAAATTATTCAATAAGAAGATAAATAAATTATCGTTAGCAACAGAAGCACAGCATTTTATCATGATCGCGTCAGGATGTTTTATTGTTGCGATAATAAGTTTAGCCGTCAGACAAATGCTAATGCCGATTATTGCAAATATTACAATGCATTATGGATGTTTGATATCACTATTTGTGGCTGTAATTCTATCTGTAGGAAGTTATTTTATTATCACAAAAAATGTTATTAAAAACCTATTTTTTAATAATAGAATATAGAAATTTAATTCTCTAATTGCATAGATAGCTCTAACCATTGATTTTCTAATGCAGTTAGCTTTGCGCAACAGTCTTCATATTGTTCGTAGAGATTTTGATCATATTCTATTGATAATTTCGCTTCAATATCATGTTTTTCTGTCTCTAATTGCGATATTTGTTTTTCCAATGAAGATTGTTCTTTTTTGATCTTTTTAATGTTTTGAGTATTTAATTTGGGAGCAGATGATGATTTTGTTTGTTTTAAAACAGGAGCATTTTTATTTAATAAAAAAGTGCGATAATCTTCGATAGTGCCATTGAATTTCGAACATGTTCCATTGTCGATCAGGATGAATTTTGAACATGTTTGTGATAATGTAAAGAAATCATGGGTTATTAAGACAATAGCGCCATTATATTGATTAATGGCATCAACCAATGCTTCTCTTGCTTCAATGTCCAAGTGATTTGTTGGTTCGTCGAATATCATTACATGAGGTGATGACAATGAATTTGTTGCCAATAATATGCGTGATTTTTCACCTCCAGATAAATTGCTGATGATTGTTTCTGCACGCGATTGTGTTATTCCAAACCTTGCTAGGTGTGCACGTGCTTGTGTTTCAGATAGTGATGTATCAAGATTGCGCAATAGAGCAATTGGTGTTTGTGATATGTCTATTTCGTCGACATGTTGTTGTGAAAAGTATGATATGTTAATATTTCTAGCGAATGATATTTCTCCTGACATTGGTTCCAGTCGTCTTGATATAAGTTTTGCGAATGTAGTTTTCCCATTGCCATTTGCACCAAGTAGAGCAATCCGATCGCCCATATCGATATTGATGTTTAAATTACGAAGGACGGGTTTGTTATTATACCCTGTTGAAACATTTTCTAATGTGATTAATTTTCTATCGATCTGCGTTTTTGGTTGAGGAAATGTAAATTTCACCGATTGCATCATTGTTGGCATTTCAGGAATTTCCATTTTATCGATCATTTTTTGACGGCTTTGTGCTTGTTTTGCTTTGGTAGCTTTTGCTCCAAATCGATCAATAAATGCTTGCATGTGATCACGTTTTTTTTGTTGGTTTGTGATATTTTTTATTAATGCAGTTTCTTGTGACTTCCGTGTCAGAATGTAATTGTCGTAATTTCCTTTAAATAGATGCAATTTTTTGTCATAAATACTGATGATATTATTGCATATTTTATTTAAAAATTGTTTTTCATGCGATATCATCACAATCATTTTATTGGTTTTTTCCAAATAGTTTTCCAGCCACAATGATGTTTCTAGGTCCAAGTGATTTGTTGGTTCGTCTAGAAATAAGCAATCTGATGGTACGAATAAGGTTGCTGCTAGTGAAGCACGTACTTTCCATCCTCCTGAAAATTCAGACAATTGTTTTGTCAGATCATCATGTGAAAATCCTAATCCTGCTAGTATGGTTGAGGCACGTGCTTCTGCGGAATAACCATCGATTTCTTCCATTCGTTGATAGGCATGTGCAATGTCATTTGCGCTAGAATTGGGATCTGATATGCATTGTTTTAATTTAATAAGTTCTGTATCAGCTTGTAATATGAATTCAAGCAATGTGACATTTTCATTGTCAATTTCTTGTTTTACGTAAGCAAATTGTGTGTTGTCCTTGATATTGATCGTTCCGGCATCAATTTCTAACTGTCCAAAAATCAATCGAAACAATGTTGTTTTACCACATCCATTATGTTCAACGAGTCCAATTTTTCCATTAGCCGGAAAATGCAAAGTAGTATCTTCAAATAAGATACGACTTCCTATGCGATATGTTAAGTGCTCAATATCAATCATTTGCTGTTTTTTACAAAACAGCACAAATTGGTATTATTGGCAACTAAAATTCATCAATTGCTCGAAGCGGATGGTCCTTTACATTCTTCACATGCAGGTTGACATGGGCTGAGTGTTGGTTGTGGTATTGTTGTGTCGTTGGTATTATGCTGTGCTACAGATATTGATGCTTGTCTATTTGTCAGTTCTGTTTCTGACGGTTTAAATGGCGTTATTTGAGAGGATTTGCTAACTTTATGGCTTTTATTAAGCCGTATTATGATATTTTCTGGTAATGGCCAGCTTAGATGCTTTGCTGCAATATTATGTCCAAAAATTTTGCGTGCTTCTTCTTCGGTTTGTTTCTCGCCATTAAAAAAGTATTTATATGATATTGCTCCAGATACTGTGTTGTAGTATGTCCTGATTTCCAATATTGATTTCATATGTTTACCTATGCTCAATTATATAATTTTTACATTGTTGCACAAGTGAAAATAGAATATATAACAAATATCTTTATTGAGTTATTTTCTGACGTTTGTAACTCTATATTAGTGCTTTTTATAGGGAAGGAAAAATGTCATTAGAGTTTTTCTAAAACAATAAAGATCCCCATGTTTCGACGAGGATCTTTGGAAGTAGATTTTTAATTATAACTTTTTATTCTGTTGGTTGTTCATTAGGTGGATTGTTTGCTTCTTGGTTGTCATCGCCACATGCTATTTTTTCCAAGAAAGTGAGGACATTATTGCACAATGCACGACTACGAACATGCGATAATTTTTTGCGGTCCTTTTTCAGTTCTGCTACGTATTTATCGATGTTCAGACGTTTTGATCGAATGTCCTGCCATATCATATTTTCTACATCATTTGCTGATACATCTATATTCTCTATTTTTGCTATTTTTTCTAAAATTATTCTAATTTTTACACGTGATGTTGCTGCAGGGTGTAAATTTTTCAATATTTCGTCAGAAGCGGCCTTCAAATCATCTAATTTTGTTCCACGTGCCAATTGCGTATCGAATAAGTCTTGTAACAATATTTTTGATTCTGTCTCTATAGCACTTTCAGGGATGTCAAATGTTGTATTGTCCGACAATATTGTAACGAGCTGTTCTCTATGTTCGTTCTTCTGTTGTGATGCTTTTCTGTGATGCAATACATCTTTTACTTTATTTTTTAGGTCATCTTCCGACTCGACGTGCAATGATTTCAACATTTCTTCATTGATATCTGGCAATACGCATTCCCTGATCTCACTGATTTCAAGTTTGTATGTTACAGTCTTGTTGACGAGTTCAGGAATTTGGCATTTTTCATCAAAATGTTGCGTTACGGTCAATTCATCACCTGCTTTGGCACCGACGATTCCATCAACAATAGCACGTACTCCAATATCTTTTTCATCACCAGCTTCTTCCCATGTGTTCTCCTGTGTTCCGTAGATCGCTGGGATTGCTTGGTTGTCAGAAACTAGTGTGCCATCATCGAAGGTTCCTGTATAACTCAGTTTGACAAAATCTCCTCTGTTAGCTGGTCTTTCGACAACTTCGTATTTAGCGTACTGACGTAGGATATTTTTTATTTCATCATCAATTTCACTGTCTGAAACAACTACTTCTTTTTTTTCGATATGAATGTCGCGATAGTTCGCTAATTCAAATTCTGGGAAAATATCCAACGATAATGTGCAAAAAATCCCATTATCATTGCGATCATTTTTAACATCAACAATGGATGCTACATTGATTGTTTTGGCATCCTGTTCTAGTTCTTGAAATGTTTTATTGGTTACAGTTGACTCGATTTCTTGAGAGATCCCTGGTGACATTTTGGCAACCACGATGTTCTGAGGAACTTTTCCTTTTCTGAAACCAGGCATTTTGGCCTCTTTACAAAATTTTTGTATTACCTGTTCTCTTATTGCTGCCTCTTCTTGTTTGTCAAAGGTGCAAACAAAGTTGATTCGTGTAGTATTAATGTTGATGATCTCTTTTTTCACAGTATCGTTTCCTGTAATGTTCGGCTATACGAGTAAATAATGACAAGCTAGGGTCAATAAATTTTTAAAAATACTTTGCAAAACATGTTTTATAATAAACCCTTGGAGAGGGTACTATATTTTACTATGGCAAATTTCATATTTGATGAGCGGTATATGATCAGTATTAACGATGCCATTTTATCTGAATTGAATGGGACTATTGTTGGAGAGAAAATATTATATGATATTTCGGACTTACATGATGTTTTAGAGATCAATAAATATATCTTTGAACATTTGAATCGTGTGCCGGATGTTGTGCAAAATATTTTTGGGATGAATGTCTTATCGAAAGATAGTGTTGTACGGCAATATGATGATATAAACGATCAATTATTAAATAACATTCAAAGGCATTATATTATGCCTATAATCATTGATGATATTCCAGCCATTGCAGTGATTAATCCATTTAATGTTGCAGCAATTGATCATATGCGGCTGTTTTGTCGTTGTAATATGAATGTTGTCATGCTGTCATTTGAGCAGTGGAATGATATATTTCGTTCACTATACTGTGACTCTACTGAGAGTAATATTGAAGTTGTTAATAAAGAAAATATTGATTGTGCGGAATCTCAAACTGATGATGTGAATAATGCTTTTGGTGAAATGTTAGATGTTATCCTTTCCGATGCTATAGAGAGTAGGGCGTCCGATGTTCATTTTGAGAATTTGCGCAATGGTATGCGCGTACGATTTCGAATAGATGGGATATTGCATGTTCATAGGATCGTAGATAGTGTTGTTGCGCGCGGTCTTATTGCGCAATTGAAGTTGATAACAGGCGCTAGTGTTGATGAAGTGAGATTACCACAAGATCGGCGTGCGTGTGTTACAATATGCGATAGAAAATATGATATTCGATTTTCTATATTGCCTACAGTTTTTGGCGATAATATTGCATTGAGGATATTTAATCAGGAAAGCATAGATCTTAATATTGATACTATTGGATTGCATGGGTTACAGAAGGACGTATTGACTGATATGGTAGGGAGTAATAATGGGCTGATCTTGGTCTGTGGTCCTACTGGATGTGGAAAAACTACAACATTATATGTATTACTTAAATGGTTATTATCAGCCGATAAAAAGGTGATAACAATAGAAGATCCTATAGAGTACCGATTAGATGATGTTACACAAGTTGCTGTTAGAGAAGAGATTGGGCTGACATTTTCATCGATTTTACGATCTGTTCTTAGGCAAGCACCGAATGTTATTATGGTTGGAGAGATTCGTGATGCTGATACAGCGTCACTTGCTGTTCAAGCCGCGTTGACAGGTCATCTCGTATTCAGCACGGTTCATTGCTCTCGTGCGAAAGATGTTATTGGGCGATTGCTGGATTTTGGAGTGTCGGAATATTTATTACGTTCATGTTTGCGTGGCGCGATAGCCCAACGATTGGTAAGGCGATCGTGTTCATTTTGTTGTCGTGATATAAATGATCGTTCTCGACATTGCGGATGTGAGCGCTGTAATTTTCGAGGACATAATGGTCGCAGTGGAATTTTTGAATGCTTTGTTCAGAAGAAATTAACTGACTGTGATGATCATAATGAATATAGCGGTATATATGATGAATATAGTACTGTTGGTAGTTTTGAAGAAGAAGTTGAGCGCATGTTAAATGCAAATGAAATATTTTATGACGATGCATATAATTTTTTATAATTGATATGCTATTTTGGTGAAAATAACAGTGATTGACTACGTTATTAGTTTTATTAGTAATCATCATTTAGTGTTGTTGGAGGGCGCTGTTTGAAAAGTAAGTATAAGCGAGTTATTGTAAAATTTAGTGGTGAAATTTTGCGTGATGCTGGCACTGGTGAGGTTTTGTCAATGCCGGTGTTGATGGCATTATGTAATGAAATCAAGGCGATACATGATGATGGTGTAGCGCTGGGAGTGGTTATTGGTGGTGGCAATATTTTTCGTGGTGTTGCTGGTAATGACAAATTTGGATATGATCGTGTTGTTGGTGATCATATGGGGATGTTAGCAACAATAATCAATGCCATGGCAGTTGCTGATGTTTTACGCAAGAGTAATGTTCCTGTTTCTGTCTTTTCATCCATGCCAATGCCAAATATTTGCGATACTTATTTCCCGCGCCATGTTGGTGCTGTTATGGATTCAGGGAATGTTGTTATATTATCAGGTGGAACAGGCAGTGCATTTTTTTCTACTGATAGTGCAGCGGCATTGCGCGCAAATGAATTACATGCAGATGTTGTTGTAAAAGCTACAAAAGTTGATGGTGTTTATGACAAGGACCCTAAAATATTTTATGATGCAGTAAAATACTCTAAATTAACATTTTCTGATGTTTTAATGAGACGGTTGCATGTCATGGATT
This sequence comes from uncultured Opitutales bacterium, assembly GCA_964589405.1. GTDB lineage: Bacteria > Verrucomicrobiota > Verrucomicrobiia > Opitutales > JAIRKQ01 > CAZPRW01. Next base: position 14,317 of record CAZPRW010000003.1, read on the forward strand.
CTACAGCGTTTTCTTTGTGCATGGACAATGATATTCCTATTATTGTTGTTGGTGCGGAGAATGATCTGAATAACATTAGTCGTGTATTGTCAGGTGAGCCTGTTGGTACACTTATTAGTAATGAATGATTTTATTTTATGGACATAAAAATTGAAATCAAAAAAGCGAAAATAGCAATGGCAGATGCGGTAAAACATACAATGGCAGAGTTTAATTCTTTGCATACGGGTAAAGCATCTACTGGTATGGTTGATAATTTATCAGTTGATGTATATGGTTCTGTTGTAAAATTGAGTACTATTGCTGCTGTCACAACGCCAGATGCTAGAACAATACAAATTCAGCCATGGGACAAAGAGAGTGTAAAGGCAATAGAGAAGGCAATATTAGCGGCGAACCTTGGAATTACACCAATAATTGCTGGTATGGTAATTCGTTGTACTATGCCAGAAATGAGCCGTGAGCGCCGTCAAGAATTGAGCAAGGTAGCTAATGGTATGGCAGAAAATGGCAAGGTGCAAATACGTAATATTCGTAGAGACTTGATTGAAACATTTAAGCAGGCGAAAAAGAGTGGTGTTTTGAGCGAAGATGATGCCAAGAAGGGCGAAAAGGAAGCGCAATTCATTACCGATAATGCTGTCAAAGAGATTGATGATGCATTGGGCATGAAAAACGCCGACTTGATGAAAATATAATAATCATTTTTTGCGATATGGACTTTGCATCATATTTACGACAGTACGTTGCGTGCATGAGTATATCATCTGATGATAGCATGAAGGATGAAATGGCATCTGCGCGTAATTTTTTGTTAGAATTTTTTCATAAACATGGAATTTCAGCAAAAGAAGTATGTTGTGGTGGTCATGCTGCTGTTTTTGCCCATACAGAGTATAATTATTCTTTGCCGACTATTTTAATTTATGGGCATTATGATGTACAGCCAGTTGATAACGTAGGTGAGTGGTTATGTCATCCGTTTTCATTGACAGAGTATAATGGACGGTTGTATGGCCGTGGGTCTTCTGACAATAAGGGCAGTCATTTGGCTATTTTATGCGCAGTTGATGATATTTTATCGCAGAAGACATCGTTAAATATAAATTTAGAGTTTTTGATAGAAGGGGAAGAAGAGATTGGTAGCGCAACAATGCCAGATATTCTTCGTTCTATTCGTGATGAAATACATGCAGATTTTGCATTGATTGCTGATACTTGGTCTTTAAATGAAGAAAATATTGTTATTACTACCGGGTTGCGCGGGATAATTGGTTGTGAGGTTGAATTAATTGGTCATGATAAAGATTTGCATTCAGGGTATGGTGGTTGTGTTTTAAATCCAATACGTACTATAGCAAATATTTGTTCTTCGTTGCATTTTGATAATGGCCGGGTCGCAATTGAACATTTTTATGATGATGTCAGGGTTCCGAGTGAGTTTGAACGCCAACAAATATTTCGGTTGCCGTTGACTGATTATGATATTGCTAATCGGTTGGGTGTACATTCTTTGCAATTTCCAGATGAACGATATTCTTTTGCGGAAACTATGCGATTTTTACCATCATTGGAGTTTCACGGAATATTTGGTGGTTTCAGCGGAAGTGGTATAAAGACGATAATTCCTGGTCGTGCATCTTTTAAAATGTCATGTCGGATAGTTCCTGATCAATCGTGTGAAAAGATACAAAAACTATTAGAAAACCATTTGCGTGCATTATGTCCTGTTGGCATGAAGATGAATATCAAATTTGAACAATCTACGAATCCATATTATATTGATGTTTGTAATATTTCAGACGGTGTACTAAAACGAGCATTTTCATTGTCAGAAAAACTCATTGATGATTGCTTTGGGAATCCTCCTGTTTATTTGCGAGAAGGTGGAAGCATTGGCATAGTAACAATGTTTCATGATATTTTAGGAATTGATTCTCTGTTGATAGGGTTGTCGATGACAGAAGATAATATTCATAGTGTTAATGAAAGTGTTTCTATAAAAATGATCGATCGTGCTCGTAAGTTTTTTAGAAGATTTTTATTAGAATTTTGATAATAAGAGCATGCGTGAGGTTACGCAGTTTCATAGATTGCGCAATGATCGCATAAAGTTATTTTATGTGATTTCTTGTCTTTTGTTTGCGTATCTTGCATGTGGGGTGTTTTATAGACAAATAGTTCAGCGGAAGTATTTTCAGCAGCAAGAGAGCCGTCAAAGTGTACGGCGTGTTGTCATTCCTGGAATGCGTGGAAATATTTATGACAGGAATGGTGTATTGCTAGCTGGTCATGTTAGAAAGTACGTTGTAAATTTGCATGTCCAAGAGTTGGAATCTGAATTTCAGCGGGAATATTTGCGCCGAATAAATCATTTTCGAGATAATGGTATAAAGTTCAATGCGAGAGACGTAAAAAAACATGTTAGAGAGAGCATAGTACATGGGTATATTGATCAGGTAAATGAGATTACCGGTAGGGAATTGTCTGTTTCGAGCAAGGCACTAGAACGACATTTGGGCCAGAAATTTCTATTGCCGATGAAGCTTGTCAGTGACATTTCGCAAGAGGAATATGAAAAATTAATCACCATGTTGCCTTGCGACGGTCCATTGCAAGTATCGGTAGAGGAACAGCGATATTATCCATATGGAGATCTCGCATGCCATGTTCTTGGATATGTTGTTTTGGCTGAGTGTAAACATGATGCAGATGATTTGGATGGTGATGTTAGGACATTTTTGGAAAAACGTCAGGTTGGTAAGACTGGTGTTGAATTGGCAAAGGATGATGTATTGAGAGGAGAGCCTGGATATGAAATTTGGCGAGTAGATCCAGCAGGACATGTTCGTGAATTAATCAAATCACGTGAGCCTAAACACGGAACATCTGTCATGCTGAGTATTGATAAAGATATACAAGTTATTGCTGAAGAAGTTTTAGGAGATCATCGTGGGTGTGCTGTTGTGATGAATGTAAATACTGGAGAAGTGTTGGCAATGGCAAGCAAACCATCGTATGATAATAATTTACTAATACCACGCATACTAAATGATGTTTATAATGATATAACAGAGAAGGGTGCTTGGGTAAATCTTGTCACTCAGGGGAAATTTGCATTAGGGTCAGTGTTTAAATTAGTTTCATCTATTGCATTTCTTAAATCTGGTGAAGTTTTGCCGACAGACAGCGTATTATGTGATGGGGTGACGATTGTAGGTGGTAGAAAATTTCGGTGTAGAAATCATCCACTGGGTATGGATATTTCATTTGGTGAAGCGATTGCTAGGAGTTGTAATACATTTTTCTACGAAAACTCACAAAAAGTAAGAAAAGAAAGAATTATTCGGGAAGCAATAAATTTAGGGTTGTCCGAGAAGACTGGTATTGAATTGCCATATGAGGTCAGTGGGTTTGTTCCTACCGAGTCTTGGAAACGTGATCGTGGGCTTGGAGTATGGACGGCAGGTGATACTGTCAATTTGTCTATTGGGCAGGGATATTTATTGGTCACTCCGGTGGAAATATGTTGTATGACCGCTGCGATTGCTAAAAATGTTGCACGAATACATCCTACAATATTTTTTAATGGTTATTTAGGAAAAGTTATTTCTGAAGGATCTCTCGGATTATCTTATGATCACTATCAATTTTTGATAGATTCTATGGTTGATGTTGTTGAACGTCGTTCTGGCCATCGCGCATATATGGATAATATAAAAATTGGTGGGAAGACTGGGACAGCGCAATTTTTTGAAAATGGAGAAAAACGTAATTTAGCATGGTTTACATGTTTTGGTCCTGTTGATAGTCCAGAAGTTGCTGTTACAGTGATGGTGCAAGAGCGATCCAAAAATGATTCATATTGGGGAGGTGTTAATGCAGCTCCTTTAGCCAAGAAAATTTTACAACAATATTTTAAACAAAAATGATTGTCGCAAATATACGATATTGTTAACATCGATCGATGCTGACGAATGACGATAACGATATCAATGTTGTTCTTAATGGGAAATTAGTGCCTGCGAAACACGGCGAAAGAATAGTAGAAATAATACGTCGTAATGGTATTTTTATGCCAGCAGCATGTTACCATCGATCATTGTCGGAGACAGGACATTGTGGATTGTGTCTGACTGGTGCTAGAAGAAAATCATCTGATGATTTTACTGTGGTGTATGGCTGTACTACCACAGCAACAGATGGAATGGAAATAAATACAGAGTATCAGCCAGCTGTTAATAAACGACAAGAAATATTATTCATGCATTTAATGACGCATCCATTAGACTGTGTGAAATGCGATAAGGTCGGGGGATGTTTTTTACATAAATTTGCTACTGAAATGAAATTTCATGGCTTTACTCGTATGTGGAATGGTAGATTAGAAGGAGTAGAATATAAGAGATTTGGAAAGAATGTTTTGTTTGATAGTAGAAAATGTATAAATTGCCAGCGATGTATGAGGTTTTGTCGCGATATTTTAGATGAGGATATATTAGGGTTTGTTCTTAACGAAGATGGATATAAAGAGGTTGATTTGTATCCAGGAAAGTATTTGAAAGAAAATTATGCATTGAATGTTGTTGATATTTGTCCGGCTGGTGCATTGATGAATCCTTTAAACAGTGATCAGCCAGCAGAGTGGGAATTATTGCGTACACCTAGCATTGCTACTGAAAGTAGTGTCGGAATTAATACATATGTTTTGCATAAAGAGAATAGAATATTCCGTATAATTCCTAGAGAAAATCCATACGTTAATGATTGTTGGATGACAGATTCTGCACGTGAGGAATGTCATTATTTTAATAACAAACAACGATTGCGACGTGTTATAAAACATCGATTGCGATCGCATATTAATCAAGCAGTCGCATATATGGTAAAAGAATTTTTGTCACATAATGTCGATGTTGTATGTTCTGGCAATATGTCATTGGAGGAACAATTTGTATTACGCCGATTATTGGATATCATTGTTTGTGATGTTCATTTTTTAAAAAAAGAACGTGTTGATGACGGCTTTTTGATGTCAGATGATTGTACTCCTAATTTCAATGGGGCATTGTTGAATAAAATTATTTCGCCGGAAGATGTTGTTTCTGATTTACGACGATTGAATAAAAAAATTCAAGAATGTGAGTCGAAGGTAGTATTGGTTATCAACGAAGAGTTATTTGATAATGGTGTGTCATATGCGATGCCTGACGATGTTGAAATATTTTACATCGGTACGGAATATGAAAAGACAGCCAAACGTTCAACTGTTGCAATACCAGTAACTACAGTATTTGAAAATACTGGTATGTTTATAAATCGTGACTGGCGATTACAGAAATTTTTTCAGGCAGTAAATCCTCCTAATGCTCAGATATTGCCGATGTGGTATGTGTTTTCTATTATTTTAAATGTGTATTTTGGAAGTGAAAAAAATGATCTGTTTTGGTTAGATGATGTTTGGCGTGAAATGAATAAATGTGTGTCTTTGCTAGAAGATATCGACTTCAAGAACATACCAGAGAACGGCATTTTGTTAAAAAAAAGTTAAAAACGGTTTTTTTTATTGCAAAACATTATATTTCT
>CAZPRW010000004.1:0-19199 GCA_964589405.1 uncultured Opitutales bacterium
CATTGAGCGTAGTGCTCTTCATTTTGGCTATCGTAAATCAGTATTTCCAGCAGGACATGTTATAATTGGTGCAACGTTTGCATTTGATGAAAAAATGCCGGAGTCTTATTTTAAAAATATTTCTCAAGAGCTATTGAAATGGAGAATATTGCATCAGCCAAAAGGTGGTTCCTTTGGATCTGTTTTCAAAAATGGAGATGGTTATTGTGCAGGCGCATTGATTGATCGATGTGGCCTGAAGGGATTTTCTGTAGGTGGTGCTAAGATTTCAGATCAGCATGCTAATTTTATCATAAATCATAACAATGCTTCTTCAAAAGATGTTGAATCGTTGATTGATCTCGCACGATATGAAGTATTCAATGCGTTTGGGAAATTTTTGAATACGGAAATCAATCTATTGCGATGATGAATGTTGCAGCATATTTGAATGCTTTTGGATGTATGGTAAAGTTTTTGTAATAATACTTTTTATGTTAATTCGTAATAAAGATCGGCCTTGCATATGTTGAAAATCATTTATCATATGCACGCATGTTTAATAGATTTTGTGTAATTGTTGCGACGTTATTTGGAATAGGAAATAGTCCTATCTTTCCAGGAACGTTAGGTGCTTTTTTCGGAACATTGTTTTATGCTATTATAGCTAATAGATTTTCGTATCTAGAAATGCTATGCATAACACTGTTTATGTTATTGTTGGCAATTATTATTTGTGATGTTGCTGAGCGTGAAATAGGCGAAAAGGATCCTAGCGAAGTGATTCTCGACGAATTCGTCGTTATGCCGATTGTTTTTTTCGGAACGAATATATTTTTTGCTGGGAAAATATGTTATGGCTGGGTATTGTTGGCGGGGTTTTTGATATTTCGATTATTCGATATTATTAAACCATTTGGTATAAAGTCGACCCAGTCGTTGTCCGGTGGGGTTGGTGTTGTTATTGATGATATTGTGGCCGCGATCTATTCTAATATAGTTCTAGCATTGATTGGCATTTTCTTGACTGTACTATGATTCACGATAGCTTCCGTGATTAAATGGACGGTTTTGTACGCTATTTGATGCCAGTAATACTTGTTGTTCTCTTTTTCGGAGGTTCGATTCTTGTTCATGAGTTTGGACATTTTATCATTGCTAAAAAACGAGGGTTGTTTGTTCCGAAGTTCTCAATAGGATTCGGTCCGAAATTATTTGGGTTTAAGTATAAAGGTACAGAATTTATTATTTCTTTGCTTCCTCTTGGAGGGTATGTTGCTATTCCTCAGTTGGCGGATTTAAGCACCGTGGAAGGAGAGTACGACATTCCGTCAGACGCAAAAAAAGTAAGTTGGATAGATAAAGTACTTATAGCATTTGCAGGGCCTGTATGTAATGTTTTTTTTGCATTAGTTATTGGCGTTATATTATATTTTTATGGGCTGCCAATGCCGGCTGAAATGATGGATAGTACTATCGGATATGTTGAGAAAACTGTAGATATGCCTGATGGCAGCAAAGTTGTTTCTCCGGCGTATTCAGCTGGTTTATTGGCAGGTGATAAAATTATTGCAGTTGATGGGGTGTCAGTCAAACGATTCGATGATATTTCGCAGTTGATTGCATTGGGAACACATAAAACGGAAACAGGAGATCCTTATTCATTATTAAAAACAGAGCGAGATGGTGTGTCTCATGAGATAGCAGTAAATCCTGTCAAAATTAGTCAAACAGGAAATAATAATGATGCCTTTCGTGTTATTGGTGTGTTGCCACGACAAGTGTTGCAAATAGCTGGTTTTGCTGATAATTTTGATAGGAAGCAAGATGTAATAATTGGTGATAAGGTAATTTCTGCTAATGGGATACATGTTCTAAATATTTCTACATTGCACGATATTTGTAATAGCGTGGATGAAATAGAATTGATAATAGAACGTGATGGAGAGTTGTTATTGCGCACTGTCCAATTGCATAAGATTGTTCAAAAAAAAGATTATTTAAACGTAGAGTTTGGACGATCTCGTTTATGTCTTATTCCTGGTGAATGCAACGAACCTATTCGTGCAATAATTGATAATGACAATACGTCCTTTTGGAAGCATTCGAAAAATATTTTTTCAGTTTATGCTATAAACGATGTTAACGTTAATTCATTGGAACAAGCCAAGCTTCAGATCGAAAGTGCAGGTTCAAAACCTGTAATATTGCATTGTTTGAACAATGAAACATTAGTTTTGGACGATATAAAATCTATCGAAATTATTCCTCCAAAATATATCAACGTGATTGGGTTGCAATTTGCCAGTGATATTGTAACAACGCATCCTTCCCCAATGTCGCTTATTTATGACACGACAGTTATGACATTTAAGACATTGAATGGATTGTTTAGTCGTTCGTCTGATATTTCTCCAAAACATTTAATGGGGCCAGCCGGGTTGATAAGGACATTACATGGGTTTGCAAAAAATAGTTTTCCGTGGTTATTGTGGTTTGTGATTATGTTAAATGTAAATCTTGCAATAATAAATTTATTGCCGTTGCCAGTTCTTGATGGCGGTATTATTGCAATAGCATTGATTGAACGTATGACTGGTTGGAAATCTATCGGAAAAATATGTTCAAAGTTACAAACAATGTTTTTTGTCCTTCTGCTTTGTTTGATCATTTATATCACATTTTTTGACATTGCACGTATGTTTGGAGGATCAAATAAATCGTTTGATATTCAATTACAAATGTTGAGGATGGGTCAATTATGATAAAACGACGGCTGACTGATGTTATCAAGATAGGAAATGTAAGCATTGGAGGAAATTGTCCAATAGCAATACAGTCGATGACAAATATTCCTACAGGAAACATTGATGGTAATGTTGGTCAAATTCGTGGTTTAGTTGAAAGCGGTTGTGATATTGTGCGTTTGGAAGTATCATCTTTGCGTGATATTGATAATTTCCGTAAGATTAAATATCGATTGCGAAATGACGGTATTAATATTCCTATGGTCGCAGATACGCATTTTTCTCCCAAAATAGCGATTAAATGTTTGGAGGTTGCAGACAAGGTCCGTATTAATGCTGGAAATTTTTCCGATAGTATGAAAAAAAAACCATCACTGTCGCATGAAGAATTTCTCGAAGGAAAAGAAAAATTGCAATCACGATTGATGGTGTTTTTTGAACGTGCCAAGGAATTGAATGTTCCTGTTCGTATTGGAATCAATCATGGATCATTATCTCCGAGAATAACTTATAAATTTGGAAATACAATAGAGGCGATGTGGGAGAGTGCTAATGAGTGTTTGGTTGTCGCCAATGGTATAGGATTTTCTTCTGTTGTTATGTCTTTTAAATCTAGTAATGTGTTGGAGATGATAGAGTCCAATCGTCTTGCATGTAAAAAAATGGACGAAAACGGATGGAAATTCCCTATTCATTTAGGGGTTACAGAAGCTGGGAATGGAGAATATTCTCGTGTTAAATCGTCAATTGGTATAGGGACATTATTAATCGATGGGATAGGTGATACAATACGTGTTTCATTGACAGAAGATCCGCTCAGAGAAATAGCAGTTGCCAAAGGTATTTTGCAAGCGTGTGGTGTTCAGCAATATCGTCCAGAAGTTATTGCATGTCCATCATGCGGCCGTACATCATATGAGATACAATCTGTGCTTAATAGGATAAAATTATTGGTGAATGATGTCCAAGAAACATCTTGTATGAAAATAGCAGTTATGGGATGTGCGATAAATGGGATAGGAGAGGCACGAGGAGCTGATATTGCAATAATAGGTAATCCAGATGGAACATTATCGATTTATCGGAAAGATCTGTGCATAGTTTCTCATATAATAGAAGATGATATTGAAAATGTTTTCTTGTCAGTTTTGCGTACTAAATGATATTGACACTGGTTGCCGCGATACTACAATTTGCCACTACCTATGAAAAAATTATTAAAGCGTAATCATGGTTTTACAATCATTGAATTGATCGTTGTTTTAGCGATTCTAGCTGGTATTGTTGTAATGTTGGCCAAAGGTGTTGGTGGTGGTGCTGAGGCAGCAAAAGTCAATCAAGCAAAGGTTGATATGAATGGTCGTGTCCAAAGTGCTATCATGTTATATGCTGCAACTTTGGATAAAGTAGATGATTTTAAAGCTGATGAACTGACGTCAAAAAAATATTTGTCAGATACTGACGATCCATGGGGAGAAAAGTATGACATTAAAAGAGAAGGAAGTGTTGTTAAAATTAACGCTGGGGAAAAAGGTAAAGCTGCTGGTGTGAAAGAAGTGACAGTTGATTTATCGAATGTTTTGCGTTAGTATGTGATAATAAAAGACACTTGTATAATGCTTAAATGGCGCGTTGGTGCGCCATTTAAGTGTATATGTGATACCGTATGTAAATTTTATGAGATTCAAAAACAAACAGAGTGGATTTTCTGCAATCGAATTGATGTTTGTGTTGGCGGTTATGGCGGCATTGGCCGGTGTGTTGCTGTATCCTAGAGGAGCGCAGTCGAAATCAGTTAAGCAATTTCAGCAGGATGTACATAATGCTGTTTTTTTAGCACGTAAACTATCAGTAGTTCATGATTGTGATGTTAAATTGAGTATTAATGAAAACGAGAAGAATATAATAATATCTTTTACTGATCAAGATAATGAATCACAAAAGCATAAATTTGATATTGTAACAGAGGATATTTCCGATTGCGAGTTTTATTCGATTGTTGAAACAGAACGCAAAAAATTGAAATTAAGAGAAAGAAAGAAACTGGATTTTGTCAGTGTTCGTTCGAAATATTGTCAGCCGTTTGAGCTATCTTTCAAATTTAAAGACAAAGAATATAGCATCTTTGTTGATAGGTTTTGTCAGATGACATCCACATTCCCAGAGAGCATGTTATATGGAAAATAATAAACATGGATTTACATTGATAGAAATTGTTGTAGCAATAACGGTGTTGCTTGGTGGAATAATTCCAGTTGTAAATGGGCTTATGTTTATGTTGCAGCGACATAATATTGATGATAAAGCAATTGCTCTTGTTGCTGATATTGACAATTGCGTGTATAACAGTTGGGACACAAAAACAATTCCAGTTACTAAAAAAATTATAAAAGGACAGAAACATTCTGGCGGAAGTAGAAATATTTATTCTATAATGCGGCCAGATGAAGATAGTAAGTTTTCTGCTCAACAAAGTAATTCAGATGTTAAAGATACTAAGTTAGTTTTGACTACTGTAGGAGTTTCAAAGCACTACGGTTTGCTAAATGACACACAAGAAGTTGCAATTTGTTATAAACTTCAGGAGAAGACAGATAAGAAATAATCTGCCTTAGTATGTTTTGCTTTAACTAAAAAAATTTTCCTTCTGGAAAGAAGGTTTTAATTTAAGCCGTAATCCGATTTCTATTGCTTTGCAGTCTTACTAAAACGTCTTTCGTATAAAATGCTAAAATAGACTGTGTGTCTTGTTTTAGTGATCAGAAAGCTTAATTATTCTTATCTTGGTTTTGTTGGCTGATTTATGTTTAACTCTGTTTCTTGAGGTGTAACTAGTTTTTCCGGTTCTGCCGATTCAATCGGTTCATTGCATTGTTCTTGCTGTTGGGCATTTGCAGCGGCCAAGATAGGTGTTGCAACAAGACTATTATCATGAAATTCTGTCACATAGCCTTCCATTATTAACCAATGCAGGTCTTGTAAAAACTTGGTTTTAACATCAACATTGCTACTGTCAATTTCTAGTTGATTGACCAGATTTTGTTCTATATTTGCATCATTTGATACTAATTTGAATAATTTTTCAGTTGTGATTTTTGGATGATTGTCGATGTTTTGAATGATCGTTTGGATATTATCTGCGAAAATTGTATCAGGTGTTCTAAACTTACGGCGTACAGGAGATAGGTAACTTATTCCATTTTTACCGCCAAGTTTGTAAATAGAAAATCCAGAACGGCGCAGGCGGCCACGTAAGTTATTTGATAGGTTTAATGGGAATTTTTTTTCACGTTCGATTGTTACAAAAATGGATTTTGACAGCAACGTTTTTGGCATTTTTTGGAATGTTGCACCAGAAATGCGTACTGATTTGTAGTGTGTTATTGCTTTTGACTTTAAGAAATTGTTGAAATATTGTTTCGCGTCAAAAAATGACATTAATTCTTTAGATGTCTCTTCTGATTGTGATTCTTTTGGTGTATATACTGTAATTTTCGATGCTGATGATTTCCAGTTTTCTATAGACTCATTATCTGTTAACTTTTCTATATGTTTTTCTATCTCTTCAATTGAAAGGTGTGGCAAAAATCGTTCATGATGTTCAAGCAACAGACGATGGTAATCATGATAATTTGACGGACATAATATTTTTCCAGTGATCCCACATTTATTTACTGATGAAAAATTTCCTTTAGGCTGTTCTGATTCGCGCTCTGATATTTCAAAATACTTATCAAAATGATTCAATAATACATGGTGAATCGCTTCTTCTTCAGTATTAAATATAAAATCATCATCAGTCGTTAGATATAGTGTTGTGTCATCACATGTATCCTTTTTTTTGATGACCATGGCGTATTGCTCTGGTTGCTCTAAGAACTTTTTAGCGACTTCAAACAATTCGTAGGTTTTGCGTGATGTTTTTAATGTTGTTATGATAGATTCGTAATTCTCATCATTTGGATAAAAATCTACTGTTACGATTGGGTCAAATTGAGTATGTCTGGCCCTTTGATAACGAGCATTGTTTTTATTACTGGATCGGAACGGCAATTTGCTGTCCTTATTACTTTTGGCAAATTTCTTATTAGAACGACGAGGCTTTGTATTATGTGCATTGCGTTGCTGCTCGGAAGATTTGTGATATTGCGAGTTATCATTTCGTGCCCATGATGGCATAAATGATAATGTTTCTATCATGCTAGCTTCTATAGGAGAGTTATTGTCAATATTCTCGTCGTTCATAGTAGTCTTCCCATCCGTATACTATAATGAATTTATTAAATTCAATCGTTTTAATTATTTAACATGCGTCGTTGGTTCTCAAGTTCCATTCTTTGGCGCTCTAATTCCAATTGTTGTCTTTCTAAATCAATACGCTGACGTTCAAGTTCTAATCTTTCGCGACTTTGATAATCAACAGGACGTTGATAGTTGGCATTATGGTTGTGCACGGAGTAATTTGTTCGAGTTTGTGCTTGAGCTGCTCTATTTTCTTGATCTGCCATATGATTGCCCAAAGCGCCGCCGGCTAATCCACCGATGACACCACCTAGTGCTGCGCCGCCTTTTCCTCCGATTGCATATCCGACTCCTGCACCAGCACCAGTCCCAACAGCAGCACCACCTAATGTGCCTTCTGTTTGAGTGCATCCTGACTGAAAAATCATCAATACTGATAATAATGCCAGAGCTAAGTGTTGATGTTTAAAAATGCTCTTTATTTTCATGCTAATAGATACATTTTATTTTTTTTGGAAAGGCAAGGAAATTTATCCTCTGAAATAAGTCAAAACTGTCCATTCACCAGTATCGCCAAATGTTTCTATATGAGACTTCCAATGTTTTTCTATTTGTTGTTCGAATGCTTTATGAACGATACTACGTTCTGTTGTTAAAATTCCGCTTAGAGACAACATTCCACCAGGACGTACTGATTTTACTAATAATTCTGCATTGTCTAATAATACATTTGATAAAATATTCACTAACAACAGATCTGCTTGTCTGCCCAATAAATTCGTTTTTAGATCACCTACTACAAAATCTACCTGTTCAGGGAAAATACAATTTAATTTAGCATTCTCTTCTGCTATTCTTACAGCGTCAGGATCGATATCCAATAATGTTGCGTGTGACATTCCCAATTTTATTGCGGATATTCCAAGAATGCCAGATCCACACCCGACGTCGATGCAATCTTTTATTACTAAATCTTCTGTTTTTTTATAAAGGTTGCAGAACATTACTAGTGATCTGGCACATAATTGTGTAGTTTCGTGGGATCCTGTACCAAAGGCCATGCCAGGTTCTATATAAACTCCAACAGCATCTTTTGGTAGATTTATGCTGTCTTTCATCCATAATGGTATCCAATGTAAATTTTCACATTGCCACGGCCTTGCAGATTCACGATATGCTACAGTCCAATCGTTGTTAGGGACTATTGTTATAATAGGAGTTAAATTAATTTTAAGATGATTTGATATATTTGACAATTCTTCGTTCCCTTGTGCTTGTGAAGCAACGTATCCGCATAGATAAAACGAATGAGACAATGCATCTTCTTCTACTGCCCAACAGATATATTCTTGTTCTGCTAAAAATTGATCAATGGCAGGTATCACATCACTATCATGCAATTCTATGCTGTATTTTAACATATTCAGCAGAGTAAATAAAGATGTTCCTTCGCATGTGCAATGGTTAATTATGTGTGTTTTTAATAAAAATGGTTCATAGAAATTATCTATTGCGATTTGATTTTGTATGAGAAAAAAACTTGAATGAACTGGCTAATTGACAAACTGAATGGTTCTATGTCGAGGTTGTGTAGATTAATGGTGTTGTTTTTTTTAGTAATTTGTTTAGAGGCATCTTGTATGGAGAATAATGAACATCCGTTTTTATCAGATGATATGCCAATTAAGTGGAATACTTTATTGCCAAAGCATATAGAGCGTGATGTTAATATTGCTATTGATGTGGCGCAGGCAAATATTGATGCGATTGCATCGTTGCCAATTGAAGATGTAACATTCGAGAATACAATTTTAGCATTGGAGCATGCTGATAAGATATTGGATCGTGCTTGGTCATATGTAGGTCATTTGGATGCGACATGCAATTCTCAAGAAATTCGTGATGTAATAAATAAAATGTTGCCAAAGGTTGCAGAATTCAGTGCGAATATTTTATTGAATGGTGATCTTTGGGTGCGTATAAAGACATTTGCAGAATCCGAAGAAGCAAAAAAGTTAGACGGCATAGAGCAGAAATTATTGCAAGATACGGTTGATGGGTTTCGTGATAGTGGTGCTGATTTACCACGAGAACAACGTGAGCGTTTAAAAGCAATAAGTATTGAAGCATCACAATTATCACAAAAGTTTTCCGAAAATGTTCTAGATTCACGAAATTCATGGGAGAAATATGTAGATAATGTTGATGAATTAAAGGGATTGCCAAAAATGACATTGGATATTCTTGCAGAAGATGCTAAACGAAAGGGACGTGAAGGTTATCGTTTGTCATTGAATCCAAGCACATGCGGAAAATGCATGCAATATTTAGAAAATGAATCATTGCGTGAAGAATTATTTCGGGCATCACTGATAGTAGGAAGAAAGGATCAATACAATAATCAAAAGATTGTTGAAAGATTATTAGAATTACGGCAAGAATCTGCAACTATCTTAGGTTACAAAACATATGCAGATAGTGCATTAAAACATAGGATGGCAAAGAATGGTTCTAATGCATTGAAATTCGTTGAGGATTTACATGATAGGGCGTTGCCTTTTTTTCAACGCGATATAACAGAAATGGAACAGTTTAGTTCCGATTATTTCAGAGAAGAAAAATCTCGTATCAAGCCATGGAATATGGCATTTTTAGCAGAAAAACATCGTCAAAAAATGTTTGATTTTGATGAAGAAGAATTGCGTCCTTATTTCAAATTAGAAAATGTCATTGCTGGGTTATTTGATGTTGCGAGAGCATTATACGGAATAAATTTTGTTGAACAGAAAGTTTGGCATTCTGATAATGCAGATGCTGATGTTCCGGATGAAGTGATTCCTGTTTGGCATGAGGATGTTAAATTTTTTAAGGCGTATGAAGAAAATGGTGATGAGATTGGAGGATTATATCTCGATATGCATCCAAGGGAGACAAAACAAGCAGGAGGTTGGATGTCAGGCCTTGTTAATGGACATTTCGATGAAGATGGTATATGGAATCGTCCTATTGCTGTCATTTGTACAAATTTGACACCATCGACAACAACTTCTCCTTCATTGCTTTCTCATAGAGAAGTTGAAACATTATTTCATGAATTCGGACATGCATTACATCATTTATTTGGTAAAGTAAAGTTTGAATCAATGAATGGTTGTCATGTTGCATGGGATTTTGTTGAATTACCGTCGCAAATCATGGAAAATTTCTGTTGGGATCGTACAAGTTTGGACTTGTTTGCGAAACATTATATTACTGGTGATGAGATGCCAGATGATTTATTCGATAAAATGTCAAATGCGAGAAATCATTTGTCAGCGTCCGGTATGATGAATCAATTATGTTTTGCCAAGCTTGATTTAGAATTGCATCAAAATTTTGAAAACTATGATGGAAATGATATAGAAGCGTTATTGGAAGAAGTGTTGACGAGCTATCGTTATCCTGTATCAGAACGTGTTCCTACGATTTTATTGAGCTTTAGTCATATTTTTGGTGGTGGCTATGCTGCAGGGTATTATTCTTATAAATGGGCAGAGGTATTGGATGCTGATGCATTTTCTAAATTTGAAAATGATGGTGTATTGAGCAAAAAAGTAGGTGAACGTTTTCGTAAATGTATTTTGTCGCAAGGAGATAGTAAAGAAGCTGACGAATTATACAGAGATTTTATGGGCCGTGATCCTGACATCGAAGCGTTATTTATACGTAGCGGTCTTGTTGATTAATACTAGAAAAATGTGGGTGTGATTGTATGAAACTTTTTAATACACTGACTGGAAAAAAGGAAACGTTAACACAACGTGATGGAATGCCATTTGCGATGTATTTTTGTGGTCCGACTGTTTATAACTATGCACATATTGGAAATTTTAGGACATATTTGGTGCAAGATGTATTAGTTCGTACATTGCAAGCATGTGGATATAATACCGTAGTTGTACGCAACATTACTGATGTTGATGATAAAACAATACGTGATTCTCAAAAAGAGAATAAATCATTGCGTGAGTTTACAGAAAAATGGACACAAATTTTTCATAATGACTGTGATGCATTGAATGTATTACGACCAAATTTTGAACCGAAAGCAACTGACCATATTAACGAGCAGATTGAAATGATACAATCGTTGATAGATAAAGGGTTTGCTTATGTTGTGGATGATGGATCAGTATATTTTGATGTTAGTTCATATGATGAATATGGGCATTTGTCTCGTGTTGGTGAAAGAACGTTGGTTTCGCAAGAATTGGATAGTGCAGGAAATCGCAATCTTGCAGATGAATATGATCGAGATAATGTAGCAGATTTTGCTCTGTGGAAATCTTCGAAATCAGAAGATGGTGAAAGTTTTTGGAAGAGTCCATGGGGAAATGGCCGTCCAGGATGGCATATTGAGTGTAGTGCTATGGCAAAAAAATATCTAGGTGCTACGATTGATCTGCATTCTGGTGGTGTTGACTTGAAGTTCCCACATCATGAAAATGAAATTGCGCAGTCGCAATGTGCTAATGGACAACAATTTTCGAGATATTGGATGCACATTGCGCATTTGTTAGTCGATGGTACCAAAATGTCGAAAAAACTAGGAAATTTATATACATTGAATGATATTAATGAACGTGGATTTTCTGCTTTATCATTGAGATATGCCTTGATTTCTGCACATTATACTCAGCCATTAAATTTTACATTTAATAATTTAGTAGCTGCGACTAACGCATTAGATAAGTTAAAAAAATATGCTAAAAGGCTTGGCATTCAGAGGACAGAGTCTGTAGTGGTGCTGGAAGAATGGAAATTTTTAAAAAATGCATTTGATGCTATTACAGATGATTTGAATGTTCCATCATGTCTTGGTGAATTGTTTAAAAGCATGCATGAGATTGACCTGCAGTCATTGAATGACTCTGACATGCAGGATTTTCGCAATGAATTTTCTTCACTGATGTTTATGTTAGGTCTGTACTTTGACAATGATGACAATATTGACATTCCAGATCATATCAAGGATCTTGCTGAACGTCGGTGGCAGGCAAAATTGGGGCGAAATTTTAAAGAAGCGGATGCATTGCGACAACAAATCGTTGCAGAGGGGTGGGGTGTAAACGATACAAGCAATGGTTATTCTATTGTACGTATTTAGTATATCAGGAAAGCTTAGGTAGAGTTGCATTGATTAGGAACAATGCGCTCTGTCTGAGATGTGTGTCGACCGATAGTTGTTATGTTTGATGTGTATTTGGGTATTTAATTTAATTGTCACTATAATAACGACGATGACTAAAAAGTGTGCAAATGTACTTCATGTAACTGTCTGAATGGAGAGCTAAATGAATTTTTTCAAAATATCGATCCACGTATTTTCCCATTTTTCTTTATCGAATTCCTGCGCGACATTTACAGCATTACTAGATAATTTTGCTCTAAGATCTTTTTCAAAAACAACTCTTTTTATTGCTTTTAATAATTCATTTTTGTCAGGATTTATTAGAATGCCGTTGTAGTCGTTGATAATTAAATTTGGTAAACCACCAATGTTTGTTGCTATTACTACATTGCCGGAAGATTGTGCTTCTAGACATGATAACGAAGTGCCTTCAGAATATAAAGTTGGGATCAAAGATATATCGTAATTTTTATATATATTGGACATTTGTTCAGGTTCTAACAGATAATGATGTATTCTGTTTTGATATTTATTTTTTAATCTTTCCAGATCATTTTTTATTTCGTCATCATGAATAAATCCTACAAAATCGAATTCTATGCTTGGATTTAATTCCATAATATCGTCCATTATATCAGAACAAAGCCAATATCCTCTATATCCGCATAGTCTCCGCGGGAAAAGAATTTTTATTTTATCATCATTTTTTTTGGCAGGTTTGAACGTCTTTGTGTCGACGTAATTAGGAATATAGTGAAAATGTTTGTTCTTAGCTTTGTCAGCAAACAAACTTCGAAAGAATGAAATGGTATTTGTATCAACTGATGCTATATGATTATTACGTTTTAGTATCTCCTTTAGATGAAAATATTGTTCGCGATTAACAGTTTTGTTGTCACATGTTATGCCATGTGATAAAACAATGGAATTATCGAATCGAACACTTTTTGTGATAAAAAATCCATGCTTGAAAATATTGCAAAAACAAGACGTGTGCATTCTCTCTGCGAACATTTTGTTAGAACAGAAGAGATTGAAATAAGGTATTCCTAATACTTTTAAATTATTTTTTATATTTGTCCAAAATTCGCATGAAGATTGTTGTATCAGCAACGGTTCGAACCAGAGTTTTATGATTATATCAGCCAGGTCCAAACAATATCTTTCTGCCCCACCGGCGTAAAATTTTTCTCCTTTTGTGTCAAAAAATGTGTTTTGAAAAAATATGATTGTTTGTTCTGATGTCTCCAACATTTTTTAGTATGAATTCATTCATGTTACGAAGACGTTTTTTGTTTTCTATTTTTTTTGTAACTAACGTTATGGGCAAAAACAATGTGTATCTTAGTGTTTTGCATATAAAATTGGATAATTTTTTTATACAATGTTTTTTCAATCGAATCTTATTAGAATGAACGACTGAGGTTTTAAAATCAAAACTTCAAAACAAAAAACCGACATCAACTAAATTAATGTCAGTTCTAATAAAAACAAACAGATACGATCCATTATCGTTTCGAGAATTGGAACCGTTTCCTTGCTCCTGGACGTCCCGGCTTTTTACGTTCTTTGATCCTGCTGTCGCGTGTCAACATTCCCGCTTGTTTTAAAGCAGCGCGCAAGGTAGGGTCCATTTTTTCCAACGAACGTGCTACCCCAAGTGCGATTGCACCAGACTGCCCGATGATACCGCCACCAGATGTTTTTGCTTCGATATCGACTTTTTCAAACTTATCAACAAGCATCAAAGGAGCGAGCAATGTCCTTTCAACACTGTCAAGTGACGAAAACTCATTAATCGGTTTTCCGTTGATTATGAACTTTCCAGTTCCTTCACAAAGTCTAACACGAGCGACCGCACATTTTCTGCGCCCTGTGCAACAAAATTGTATAGTTTTTTCTTTCTGTGCCATTTTCTTATAAAACAGATATTATTTGATCGCTATAGTTTCTGGTTGTTGTGCAGCGTGAGGATGTTCAGTTCCACGATACACCTTTAATTTTCTAATTACTTGTTCGGACAATCTATTTTTTGGTAGCATTCCACGTACTGCATGCTCGATAATGAACTCAGGACGTTTTTTGCGCATGTCTTCAACAGACACATATTTTTCTCCGCCTTGAAATCCCGAGTAGAACATGTAATCTTTTTGAGATTCTTTGTTCCCTGTTAATTTTACTTTGTCAGCATTGATCACAATAACAAAATCACCAACATCCATATGAGGAGTGAATAAAGGTTTGTTACGGCCACGCAAAACATCAGCGATTTTAACCGCCAAACGTCCCAATACAAGCCCGTCAGCATCGATCAACCACCACTTCTTGTTGGCAACATCTTCTACTGTCGCTAAAGTCGTCTTCATTAAATATTCTCGCAAGCTAAGTTCAGCTCACGTTTTGTCAAATAATTTTTACGATTTTCTTGATGTTTAATTGTTGATTTGTTTGTCGTGCATGTTTCCCGTTTGAGCGAATAAATAAATGTCATATCATTTATACATAATCTGATTTGAATTTTTTTATAAAAGTGCTGTTTCTGCTTTGCTTTGTGATAGAAGTTAAATATAATTCGCCTGGTGCGGAAGATAAAATTTACCAGTCGTGCGGGGAGTATTTTGCTGTTTGTGTTTTCTAGTATAGCTATGATGAGCGGAATATTGATTGCTGGGCTTAAATCAGCAACTTATCAGAATCTATTTTTTTGTCAGGCGGCACATTCTTATCCTTTTTTCGATAAAGATGGAAATTTGCACGGATTATTCAATGTCGAACGAGAATCAATGGAAAATTTGATGATTGGGGTGTGCTCAAAAAATGGCAATCGGTTTACTGCTAAAAATGGAGAACATTATGATTACAAACAATCTGAACTTGAGCCTATCGATGATGTGCTAAAGAAGCTAAAAGGATGTCCAGAAAAGATTGAGCATAACGCTTGCTTAAAGGTTAATGCTGCTATAAGGCCGATTGATAATAAATTGCCATTTAAATCATCATTTGAAAAAGAAATAAAACATGCGCTGCATTCCATCTTAAAAGACGAGAAGATATTAAGTAACAAGATTGATAATCTTGGTATAAAAAAGATTGCAAGTTTTGATAATTTATGTGAAAAACTTGGATTGAATGATGCCAAAAAACCGAATGCTTATGATGGAGTAAAAAAGAAGATAGATGATACATTTACGTTCAATGATAAGATTGATGCAGTAAATTTTTTTGCTGCAAATAAGTATGTCCGTTTAAGCATTTTGAATGTATTTTGTGATGATATAAAATCTGAAAAATTCGGAGAAATTGATCAGGGCGATAATACGAACGAAGGTGGCGATCAAACAGGAGATACTGATCAAGAAACGGAAAAGCATAATGAAACAACTTATGCTTTTGAGTTTGAAACAGATAATGAAACTCTGAAAAACAGTAAACAGAATTTAAAAATGTTAAGTTTGATGATGAAATATTCTTCGAAATTTTCATCTACTGATAGTAGCAATAAAAAAATACTTCTTAACATGTCACAAGAGGATCAAGAAAATGAGGTGAACATAAATCAGTTTTTTTCAGAAAGCGAATGGATGATGCTTAATATGGATATTATAGATGATAAATACGCCTTTTTTCATAGGGGATCAGAGTCTATAATGAAGTTGCTATGAGCGGTCTTGTTCTATTGGTCCGGCATAGAACAAAATGCATTATGTTTAATAATTTTTGTGGTGAATGAGATAAGTAGTGCGGTCGTTTGTTCAATTAAAAAATTTCTGTGGTATAAGTTTTGCATTTTATTTCTGGTTGAAATTAACTATTCAACAATAAAAACCACCATAGCGAGTATCAATCTATGGTGATTTTTTAGCAACGTAGCTAATTTGGTTATATGTGAAATTTACTTGTCACGCACAACATGATAATTGTTTGTCGAATTTAAGTGATGACCGCATTTTGAATTCTGCTTGTTTTCCATCATTCCATTGTTGTACAGGGCGCAAATATCCAACTATGCGAGAATAGATTTCTGTCTGTTTGCCGCAATGGGGACATGTTTTCTTTTCACCTGCTAAATATCCATGTTCTGGACATACAGAAAATGTTGGAGTCAATGAGTAGTATGGAAGCTTATAATTTTCTGCAATTTTTCTTACAAGATTTTTAACGACATTAAGGTCAGATATTCTTTCTCCCAAAAATGCGTGTACTACAGTCCCTCCTGTAAATTTTGTTTGTAATTCATCTTGATGGTCGAGCAATTCAAATAAGTCATCAGTAAAATCAACTGGGACATGAATCGAATTTGTGTAAAATGGAACGTCATTATCTGATTTTTGATTTGCTTCATTGGCAGCGATAATATCACGAAACCGTGATTTGTCCTTTTTGGCCAACCTAAATGACGTTCCTTCAGCTGGAGTCGCTTCAAGATTATAATGATTACCTGTTTCTTTTTGATAGTTTATTATTCTATCGCGCATGAAATCAAGCACTTCAATGGCGAATGACTTTCCTTCGTTGGTCGTTATTGGTGATTTTAAGAAATTCAGACATGTTTCATTCATTCCAACTAGTCCTATTGTTGAGAAGTGGTTTTTCCAATATTTCCCAAATCTCATCTTTATATCTTTTAAGTAGAATGTTGTGTATGGATAGAGATTCGATGCTGTAAGTTTTTCCAATAACGTACGTTTGATTTCCAAACTTTCCTTAGCGATATCCATTGTTGCTGATAGTCGTGCGAAAAATTCTTCTTTCGATTTTGACAAATATCCTATTCGCGGCAAATTTATTGTTACAACACCAACACTACCAGTCAATGGGTTTGCACCAAATAATCCGCCGCCACGTTTTTCTAACTGCGTATTGTCAATTCTTAAGCGACAGCACATTGAACGTGCATCATCAGGGTTCATGTCGGAATTGATAAAGTTAGAAAAATATGGAATGCCATATTTCCCTGTCATTTCCCATAGTCCATTCAGGTTCTCATTGTCCCAATCAAAGTTTTTGGTCAAGTTGATTGTTGGAATAGGGAATGTCATTATTCTTCCATGAGCATCACCTTCTGTCATTACTTCGAATAATGCACGATTGAACATGTTCATTTCTTCTTGAAAATCACCATATTTAGCCTCCATGAACTCTCCTCCAACTACAACAGGTTCTGATGCTAAATGTTTTGGGCAGAATAAATCCAATGTGATGTTTGTGAATGGTGTTTGGAACCCTACACGCGTAGGTACATTGATGTTGAAAACGAACTCTTGTAATGCTTGTTTCACTTGTCCGAATGACAAATTATCATATCGCAGGAATGGTGCTAATAATGTGTCGAAGTTTGAAAATGCCTGTGCGCCAGCTGCTTCACCTTGCAATGTATAGAAAAAGTTTACGACTTGACCAAGTGCTGTTCTAAAATGTTTAGGTGGGCGAGCTTCTGTCTTTCCCGAAACACCACAGAACCCTTCTTTTAAAAGGCTTGCAAGGTCCCATCCTACACAATATACCGACAACTGATTTAAATCGTGAATGTGCAAATCGCCCGATTCATGTGCTTCTTTTATATGAGATGGATACACGCTGTTCAGCCAGTATGTTTGGCTTAAAGCCCCTGATAAATAATGATTTAATCCCTGTAGAGAATAACACATATTGCTGTTTTCGCGGACTTCCCAGTCCAGGCGTGAGATATATTGATTGACGCGGTCGATTTCAGAACGTATTGCATCATCTTCAGCACGATTTTTTCTATCACGTGCTAATATAAATGTTTTGGCAGTATTTTTATATGGTGATGCCAATAATGTTTGTTCTATCAAGTTTTCAACTTGTTCAATATTCTCAGAGCTATTATCTGACATATCCCACAATTGTGAAATGACTTCGCGTGATAGATTCCATGCGATCTTTTGGTCATATTCACCTGTTGTTCGTCCTGCTTCAGCAATTACTTGAAATATTTGTCCGTGAAGTGCTGTATCGGCAACGTTGTTTGTTTGAGCAGATTGATTTTGTTGTGGGATGTTTTTCATTGTTTGTCCTATCTCTGTTTGGTCAAATTTTACTAAATATAGCGCATCTTTAACTAAAAAATACTATATGTGGTATTTTGTTCCGTTGTCTAGTATATTTTTAAATATTTATAGTTTTCAGTTAAGAATGGAACATAAATTTTTTTTTAATAATGCATTATTTGTTGTGTTTTTGTGATAAATAAAGCTTATTTTCTTTGCAGAAAATCTTCTGCTTTGGTTAAATCTTCTGGTGTATCTACTCCAATGTCTGGTTTATTTACTATTACAGTGTCAATTTTATATCCATTTTCCAACAATCGTAATTGTTCCAATGATTCAGCAGTTTCTAGCTGTCCATTTTTTAAATTTGTATATTGTTCAAGAACATGTCGACGGTATCCATATACGCCAATATGTCCATAAAAAGTATTATTTTGTAGCCATTGAGAATGTTCAATTCCTCGGACGAATGGTATAGGACTGCGTGAAAAATAAAGTGCTTGCCCAGAAACACCAACTGCTACTTTTACACGGTTCGGATTGTCGATGTCGTCTATATCGCATATTTTGAAGATAGGAGTTATGACATCTGCTGTGCTTGATTGTGCACGTTCTGCGGTTGAGATTACTGTCTGAGGATCTAACAACGGTTCATCGCCTTGTATGTTTATGATGAAATTGCCAGATATTTTGTTTAAAACTGATGCAATGCGTTCTGTTCCGCAGCAACAATCAGGAGATGTCATGATAGCAGCTGCTCCAAAAGATTTCGCGACATTAACAATTTCGTCAGAGTCTGTAAGTATCGTAATATCGCTAGTTATGCCAGATTCTATTGTACGTTCATAAACATGTTGAATGACTGGTTTGTTGCATAAACTTGCCAATACTTTTCGTGGAAATCTAGTAGATCCTATGCGTGCAGGGATTACAATGGAATAATTCATCATGCTGTTACAACGCATAGAATCATACTGTTTTTTGGCAAATTAAAATGGACGATGTTGGCAAATTTTAGTGAGTAATTTATGGTTTGTCACATGGACTTAA
>CAZPRW010000005.1:0-14619 GCA_964589405.1 uncultured Opitutales bacterium
AGAGTTCAAACAGAAGTATATTTAAAAGTTATTCGTCATGTTTTATCCGAGAATGGACAAGTGATTTATTTGGTTCCAGAATTATCGTTGACACCACAGACAGTGGCAAGAATACGAAATAGTTTATGTTTGAATTGTGATGAAATTGTCATATGGCATAGTGGGTTGTCTGATGGCGAACGTCGTGATGCTTGGATGGCAATGTCGAGTGGTACTGCAAGAATAGTTATTGGTGCACGATCTGCAATTTTTTCACCATTTAACAATTTACGGTTAATCATTGTCGATGAAGAACATGAAACGACGTATAAACAAAATGAAATGCCACGGTATAATGCACGTGATGTCGCTGTTTATCGTGCAAAATTATGTAATGCTGTTTGTATTCTTGGGTCTGCTACGCCATCGTTAGAATCCTTGTATAATACGACAACAGGAAAATATCGTGTAAGCCGCATATCACAACGTATTGATGGTAGTGCGATGCCATCGATAGAAGTTGTCAATATGCGATATGAAAAAACACATCGTGGACAGAAATATTTATCATCAGCATTATTGAACGCTATAGAAGACAGACTGCAGAAAAATGAGCAGATAGTATTATTTATCAATAAACGTGGGTTTGCATCAGTTGTATTTTGCGATTGTTGTGATTATGTGGCAACATGTCCACATTGTAGCACTTCATTGACATATCATAAGCAGCATGATGTTTTGCGATGTCATTTATGCGATTATGTAGAACCATTGCCGATAAAATGTCCGAAATGTGGCAGCAAAGATATTTTACACAGTGGTGCAGGAACACAAAAAATTGCTAGCATAGTAAAAGAATGTTTTCCGGACGCTCGTATTGAACGTATGGATTCCGATGTAATGACTACAAAATATCGGTTTTGTGAAATTTTGAATAAATTTGGACATGGTGAGATTGATATTTTAGTAGGGACACAAATGATCGCAAAGGGGTTAGATTTCCCTAATTTGACACTTGTTGGGATAGTTAATATTGATCATGCTATAAATTTTCCTGATTTTCGGGCGAATGAGCGTGTGTTCCAATCGATTGTTCAAGTGTCTGGTCGAGCCGGTAGGGGAGAAAAAACAGGCCATGTTATTGTTCAAACAAGATGTTCGGATTCGTCATTGATAAAAATGGCAGTAAATAGTGACGATACATCATTTTTAATGACAGAAATGATGGCACGACGAGAGTTTTCATATCCTCCATTTTCGCATATTATTCGATTAATATTTTCGGGGCATAATGAACAAAAGACCAAATATTATGCATGTGATGTTTTTGAAAATATTATAAAAATGTCAGAAGAAAAATTTGATATACGGCCACCTTCCCCAGCGATAATTTCCAAATCGCACGACAAATTTCGATATTCTATTGTTTGTTTTACGTCGTATGTCCCAATGGCGTTAAATATCATTCAGGATGCCATTCGATGTTCTGGCAAGAAAAAGGATATTGCGTGCGTTATTGATGTTGATCCATTAGATATGATGTAGAATTGTAGATTGCCATATTCATTTGTTTTTATCATTGATAATAATTGTCTAGATGGCCAGAATACAATTATAAGTGAATAACGAATTATTGATATTTTCAAATACCACGAATGATACTGATTTGCGATATTTATTGGGAATGCATATTCCTGATAATTTGGCAGTAGTATATGATGGCCAACGACTAATAGTATTAGCTAGTGCACTTGAAATCAATCGTATACGTAATGTAAAAAATGTTACTGATGTCATATCATGGGATGATGTTAAATCTCGCATCACGATTGATCGGCCATCTGATTTGGACATTATTTTACAGTTTTTAAAAGATATTAATATTTCACACTTAAATGTTAAACCGACATGTCCAGTGTGGCTTGCAGATGGTTTGCGGAAAAATGGTATTTCTATCGATGTTAATGAACAATATATTCTGCCAGAACGTATTATAAAAACAGAATATGAGATTCGGGAAATTTGTAGTGCAACGAATATTGTGAAGGATGTTTTTCAACATATTGAAAATATTTTATCAAACGCATCAATAAACGGGAATAATGAACTTATTTATTGTGGAGATGTTTTGACATCAGATCGTTTGCGTAATGAAATAGAAAATTTATGTTATCAGCTCGGCGCTATTGGTTCTGATACGATAGTGGCGTGTGGAAAGGATGCGTGCGATCCTCATCAAATTGGACATGGCCCGATCAAGTCAAACGAGTTTGTTGTTATAGATTTCTTTCCATATCTTCGTGATACGGGATATTATGCTGATGTTACGCGAACATTTTTTAAAGGCACTCCATCGAACGAACATATTAAATTATATATTGCGGTAAAGGATGCACATGATATGGCGATACAACATGCATGCAATGGTGTTAAAGTAATAGATATCATGCATAAAGTATTGTCGTTGTTCGATAGTCGTGGATATAAGACCGATAAACTGTCATGTCCACCATATGGAATGTTCCATTCATTGGGCCATGGAATAGGATTGGACATTCATGAACCACCGAGATTAGGTCTTTGTGATGATGTTCTACAGACGAATATGGTGGTTACAGTTGAGCCAGGATTATATTATCATGATATTGGTGGAGTTCGTATAGAAGATGATATTTTAATAACAGATAATGGCTGTGATGTAATATCACACATTCCATATAATTGGATAGTAGAATAAATCATTCTGAGACAAGACAGTGCTTTTTTCAAATGCTCTATTAAGATGTTTATTGTGTCAGTATTTTTTTCAGTCAAATGAGCAATGTTTTAGCGCATTAATTATCTAATTTTCCGATGATTTCTGTTGCTATAGCATCGGCGACAAGACGTCCTTTTTCTGTTAATTTTATTATATCATTAGAATAATTTGCTAGATGTTCATTTAACAATTGTTGCCAGAGTGGTTCGAATATATCGAAATCAATGGATCTGAATCGTTGTTGTAGATGTTTGATATTAATTCCATTGGATAATCGGAGTCCAAATATTATACAGTCTTCAGCAAGTTTTTGTTGGGATATTTTTTCTATATTATCATATGCTAAAGTATTGTTCTTTATTTTGGTTAACCATTGATTTAAAGACTGTGGATTTTGGAACCTAGTATTGTGATATTGAGAACATGCTGATGGGCCAATCCCTATCCATTCTTGCATATTCCATGTATTAATATTATGAATGCTTTCTTTTCCTGGTTTAGAGAAATTAGAAATTTCATATTGTTTATAGTTTTTCTGTTCTAAAAAATGACATGTTTGAAGATAGAATTCTGCTTCCGTATCGCATGTTTTTTTATCGATAATATGTTGATTTAATGCTGTTGTTAATGGTGTGTCATCTTCAAATGTTAAATTATATGTAGAAATATGGTCGGGGTTTAATGAAACCGCTGTTTCTAGATCCGATAACCAATCTTTTATAGTTTGTCCTGGAGCACCAAATATTAGGTCTATGCCAATGTTTTTAATCGGTCCATTTCGTAATATTGAATAGGCTGCCAATGTTTGTTTTAGTTGTTGTCGTCGGCCGAGAGTTTTTAATGTATAGGCATTGAAGCTTTGTACTCCCATGGTAATCCGATTACATCCATGAGCTTTTAATATTTGTAATTTTTCTGTAGTTACTGTATTTGGAGATAATTCTATAGAAAATTCATCTAATTCTTGTTTGGCATGTCTTTTTAAAATTCTACAAAGTGTATCTAATTTTTCTGGTACTAATATTCCTGGTGTTCCGCCACCAACATATATTGTGTCGAATGGTTTGTGTTGTTCTAATAATTGTTCTTCTATATTTATTCCTTCTATGTAATCTTGAATAAGTTGTGCTGTTGGTCGTTCTTTATAAAATGCACAGTATGCACAATTGTTTGCACAAAATGGCACATGACAATATAGTCCTAACTTCGAACATTGTCCATTTTGTTCATGAATCTTTATTGGCATGTTGTTTTTTATATTGGAACTTCTTGACTTTGAAAAGATGAATCTTTTAAAAGCCTGTGTAGTCTGATATTTGGCAGATGAAGTGTTATATTGCCCGATGGTGTAATGGTAGCACAACTGGTTTTGGTCCAGTTTGTCTAGGTTCGAACCCTGGTCGGGCAGCCACTATTAATTAGTATAATGTAATGTGCGCGTCTTTTGTAGTTGCTGTTGTCGGGGTAATATTGTTAGCAGTTGCATGTATTGTTTGTTCATCTAGGTGTCTGTCAGCAGTTTATGACTTTTTTGTTTTTAATAAAAATAGTGCATTTTGGACATTAAGTATTGGTGGCGGATGGTTCTTATGGAATGTATTGCATTTAAGCCTTGCTGATTTCGGAGAATACAGAAATGTTCTATTTGTAGTATTTGGCACAATATTGCTGATGTCATTTATTTGGTTGCGAGAATTATTGGCCATTCGCGGGTTGGCTGTTTTATGTTTGATGGTATCGAACGCTATTTTGTGGTCAGTCTATACTGAACTGATTTTTGGTAAAATTATTCTTGTTTCTTTTGTGTATGTTGTGGTCTTGTTGTCGATGATGATCGGATCAGTTCCATATTTATGGCGAGATGCAGTAGATTATCTTATAAAACATTCTACAGCTCGACATTTTGTATCATTTGTAGTGTGCGCGATTGGAATTTTATTCGTTGTTATGCCATTTATTCCTATTCGGAAATAACGTTTATGGAAATTTTTTGATGAATTTTTATTTCGGCAATGTAAGAAGAAAAATTGCTGTTATTATAATATTGCACAATGCTATGTAAACAGCTGCGCTAGCAGTATCCTTGGCTTTTTTAGCCAGTACAAATCGTTTATTTTGAGCTGCAAAATCTACTATTGATTCTATCGCTGTATTTAAACATTCCGCACATAACAATACCATAAAATCGATCGTTATTACTAATAATTTCCAGTGCCATCCAAATATAAGCAGGCATATTGGCCATATTACTATTCCGCAGACGAGTTCTACCCGAAATGGTCGTTCATGGCGCATAAAATTCATTCCACTGATGGAATAACTCAATGGATTTACAATATATCGCCAAAGAAAAATTATGACCAATCGATAGAGCTTTCGGAAGAATTTTCTTGGAATGGTCATGTTTTTGGATAGCAATCTTGCGGAAAAAAGGAAAGACATGGGTGATGATTTGCAATATAAAAGTTATTGGCGTGCGTTTTTTTGTAAAATGGGTGGTGTTTTATTATTGCTATCTATAACACGCATGTTGTTTTTTTGTTGTAATCATGATCTGTTCAAAGAGGAACCTCTGTGGAACGTTATAAAATCGTTTATAGTTGGTATTCGATTTGACATTACTACGTTAGCTATTTTCAATGCTCCATTTTGGATTGCATGGACACTTCCGATTTCATGTCGTAGCAATAGATTTATTAATTTTTTTCTGAATGTTGGATATTTTATTTCTAATGGCATTATGCTCATTTTGAATATCATCGATGCGAAATATTTCATGTTTACATTTCGTCGGATGGGTGGTGAGGTTTTAACACAACATAATATGTTGACAGAAGATATATCAATATATGTCGATATGATTATTAGGTTTTGGTATGTCGCCGCTGCAGGATTATTAGTTATTGTTGTGTTGTTGCTGTTATCATTGATAAAAATGCCACGTGTATGCATTCGATTGAGAGATTATTGTTATTTTTTAATATCTATTGTTTGTTTGATTGTATGTGTGCGTGGTGGTTTTCAAAATAAACCATTGAAGCCAGTCGATTGCAATATATATGCGCCATCTCATACGACATCAGTATTGGTGAACAATGCAGCGTTTAATGTTTTTCATACACGATTAAAAGCTAGTTTGCCAGAATGGCATTTTTTTGATGATGACACATGTCAACAATATTATTCTGCATATCATCGTCCACAACATGATAAACATCCGTATTTTGGGATGTTTGCTGGCAAAAATGTCATGATAATAATTCTAGAAAGTTTTTCAGCAGAACATATTGGAGCTTTGGATCGACAGTTTAAGCCGGCAGATCATAAAGGGTTTACTCCATTTTTGGATAGTTTAATATCGAAAAGTTATGTATTGGATGGTTTCGCTAATGGTACTGTTTCGATAGATGGATTAACATCGATTTTGACTAGCATACCGCCGTTATTTGAGTCATTATATATTACCAGTGCATATGCTGGCAATACAATTGATTCACTGCCAAAAGTATTGAAAAATAACGGATATGAAACGATGTTTTTTTATGGAGGCAAGCCAAATAGTTGTAATTTCGGCAGTTTAGTATTATCAACAGGCATTGATAAAAATTATTGCCAATACGATTATGATGGGCCAAGTAGTGATATTGTTGGATGGGGAGTGTATGATGAACAATTTTTTCAATTTGTTGCTCGTAAAATAAATGAGTCTAAACAGCCATTTTTTGCGACATTATTTACATTATCATCACATCATCCATATGTATATCCAGAACATTTGCATGGTAAATTTCCTCGTGGCTCATGGCATGAACCATTGGAAGAATTGATAGGGTATACTGATTATTCATTAAAAAAATTTTTTGAGACAGCAGAGCAGATGGATTGGTATAAAAATACTATTTTCATCATAGTGGCTGATCATATTGCAGGTGCTCAACAGCCATATTACCAGAAGTCTGTCGGAGGATATTCTATTCCTATCATGTTTTACGACCCGAATGGTGTGCTAGTTGGGCGACCAAATACATTGGCACAGCAGATTGATATCATGCCATCTGTTTTGGATTTATTGGGCATAAATGATTCATATTTTTCTTTTGGGCAGAGTGTTTTCGACCAGACAGTTGATCGGTTTGTTATTAGTTATAAAAACGGAATATATCAATTAATTACCGATGGTTTTGTCATTAAATTTGACGGAGAGAATGTTATAGGATTATATTCGCGGGATGATGTTTTATTGTCAAATAATCTCGTCAATGACTCTACAGTTGGAGATGCACGAGAAAAATTAGAAACATTTTTGAAAGCTATATTACACCATTATAGTGATAGTTTGCGAAATAATCGTATGCAAGTTGTTGATTAATATCACGCATACGTGTGTAATAAAAAATTATTGCGTAATTTAATTTTTACGTCAGGTTTTGCGACAACAGAGAGTCATATGAGCGAGTTAGTTGGAAATGTGTTGATGTTGCAAATGGGAAAACCTTCTGCTGTGACAAATGCTATTTTGGCAGCACTGATAAAAAAATCATTAAATTATGGCAATATTGAAGAAGTGTACGGTTGTTTTGGTGGTTTAAATAGTATTTTGAATGAACAATTCATAGATCTTGCCGCGCAACCACAAAAAACGATATCGAATTTGACATGTACGCCAGGAGCAGCATTAAAATCAATCGACAGCGATCATATTGATGCGGACAAGATAGTACAAATTTGTAAAAAACATGATATTGTATATATGTTCGTTGTTGGAGATGATACTTCAGTAGAGGCCTGCAAATTGATCGATTTGGCAGCGAAGAAAAATGTGTATAATATGCGTGTTATATTGATCCCGACAGTTGCGAATAATGGATTGCAGTTGACAGATCATTGTTTGGGGTATGGTTCGATGGCGAAACATATGTCATTGCTTGTAAGAAATATAACATCGAGTATTCAATCGAGACAGGGTAGTGGTGCCATTACGATCATTCATGTTGATGGATGTTACGACGAATGGATATTGAGCAGTACAGCATTGGCAAGAGGACGTAAGGATAGTAACGATATTCCTCATATTGTGATATTATCGCGTTTTGATGAAGGAACATTTGTAAAAAATGCACATCAAGCATTAAGAAATTTTGGCAACTGTGTTGTTGTTGTTGGATCTCGATTGACGGATATATCAGGAGAGCCAATTACTGTAAAAGAATCTATTGTTGAGCATGTTAAAATGATAGCAAGTGCGAATTTTGACGTTCAAATAGATGCGGTCACTTTACACGACTGGGAATTAACATCTTGTATGACATTATCAGGGACAGATGTTGCTGAGTGCGAATTATGTGCACAAAAGGCATTAGAGCTGGCTATTGGTATGGGTGTTAGCAGCAAGATGATAACATTGTTGCGAGCGGATGCATCGAGGTATACCAGTGAAATTACATGTGTAGATCTCGATAATGTATCTTCAAAAAAGAAAACATTGCCGGAAGATTGGTATGTTTATGAAGAGATGATGTTGGATGTTCCATTCTTCAAATATGCATCTCCATTGATTATTGGTGAGGTGTCTAATACGTACGAGAATGGATTGCCAGTATTGGCGAAATTACGATAATTTCAGTCTTCGTTTTCAATTTCAGTGTATCTTTTTTTGTAAAGATGCGCTGTTTTTTATTTGTTTGAGCATTGATTAAATTGCGACCTGAAAACGTGTGAGTTCTGTCCAGATTGATTGTTGTGAAATTCTTATACAGCTTTGGAAATTAATTCTAATTTCGATCTTTGGGTTTATAGTAGTACTTAATTTTGATTTTGTGGTGTTGGACGCTGGTTAAGAAATTGAGTGCAAAGAATCAACTAATGGACATTCGATTTATGCGACATAAGATATCTTTATAATTTTTCTAAAAATGAGAGATTTGATTTTGGGCTATTGGTCGCTATATCGCATTGGCAAATTAGTGGACAGGTTGATAAAATTTTAATTGGCGAAGTAGATGTTTATGGAACATGTGATTATTATGTAGGACCAATTTCCGTTGGAATGCATGGTCAGGTAACATTTGTTGATATCATGGAAAAGCCATATGCTGATGCGATCGGCAGTACTATTGGCCGAATCAGTCGCAATAATAATATGTAAAAAACTCAAATATAATTTATACATCAACTGTCAGACTTGGTGTGACATCGTCTGTATAAGAATCGATCGATCTTAACGCTGATGTGAATGAATCATTCGGCAAAGATTATTGCGACATCGTTTGTGCAATTTGCATGAGATACAATTTCTAAAAGTTCTTGATGGGGCATTAGCGATAATGTCCATTTTTTTGTTAAAATCTGTTTTTAAAGTTTGAGAATTAATGTCGTATTAGAACTAAAACAGTAGAAGATTGTTAATTATTATTTGTGAATTACGTGCTTGGTCTTGTTTCTTGGATCAGATTCAAGCAAAAAAATATAAAAATTAAGAATGAATTGTTCGGCATTAAACAAGTCTTCAGCAACTATTGTTTTGTCGAAAAATTTGTATTGTACGACCAATGTTTTAGTTCTTTGCCAAAATTCCGACATTAATGTGGTATAAACATGTCAATGTTTCAACGTGGCTGTGGTATTGGGCTTTTTTTTTGAAAAAATAAAACAGCAGTGAAATATGTCCAACTGCTGTCATGATTTTTTAAATCGGTTTTTAAGAATTATTTACCTGCCACGTCGATCACTACGTTCACGCCGTCTAGCAGAATGATCATCTATGAATGTATTGCGATCACTGTGAGATGGTCGACCATTATCATGAAATGATTTTCTTGGTCGTGAATCACGTTGTCCTCGATCATTTTTTGATGAAGTGGATTCATATGGTACGCCCTTAGCGTCGCAAATTACTGCACGACGACTAAGACGTATGCGGCCCTTTTCATCACATCCTACGCATTTTACGATGATTTCATCTCCAACTTTGCAAATATCAGCAGGGTTATCTACTCGGAAATCTGCCATTTCAGAAACATGAACAAGGCCTTCCTTTCCTGGCAAACATTCTACAAACACACCAAATTCTTTGATGGATGTAACCTTCCCACGGTAAACTTGTCCTTCTTCAATATCGCAACATACCATCTCAATTTCGCGAATGGCATGTTCTAATGAAGGTTGATCTTTAGCAAATAGAATTAGTTTTCCGCTATTATCTTCATTAATATCGATTTGAGCACCAGTAATTTCTGTTATCCTTTTAATGTTTTTTCCGCCTGGGCCAATGAGTGCTCCGATTTTATCAGGGGATATTTGCATGCTATGGATCTTTGGTGCATTTGGTTTGAGAGAATCACGTGGTCCAGGCAATGTCGATTCAATGATGTCCAAGATTTCCATGCGTGCATTTCTGTTCTGGAAAATCGCTTCTTTGGCGACATCTAATGGTAACCCCTGAATCTTCAGATCTAATTGAACGCCAGTAATCCCTTTTCTGGTGCCGCAGAGCTTGAAATCCATGTCTCCGAAATGATCTTCAGTACCAATGATATCTGTCAGAACAACGTGTTTGATCAATTGATTGTTGTTGTCATAACGCGTGACAAGACCGACAGAAATGCCTGCTACTGTATCAGTTATAGGAACTCCGGCATCCATCAATGCTAGACATCCACCACATACGCTTGCCATTGATGATGAACCATTCGATTCAAGTATGTCAGAAACAATACGAATGGAATATGGGAAAACATCTTCTGGTGGAATTACAGGAGATAAAGAACGTTCTGCTAATGCCCCATGTCCGATTTCACGACGTCCTGGCATCCCGACACGACCCGTTTCTCCGACAGAAAATGGTGGGAAATTATAGTGTAAATAGAATGATTTTGATTGCACACCACCAGTAATCGCGTCGATTTCTTGTGAGCCGTCAGAACATCCTAATGTCAACGATACTAATGCTTGAGTTTCGCCTCGTTGGAATACTGATGATCCATGAACAATCGGCAATACGTCAGTATCGCACTCTATCGGCCGCAATTCTTTTAATCCACGACCATCAACACGCAGTCCATTGTCAAGAATATTATCGCGATATAATTGTTCTTGTAGCGCTTCAAATGCCATGCTCAATGATATTATATCGCATTTGTCTTCACCCAATTCATCAATAATTTTTGTTTTGGCTGCTTCTTTTATCGCCTGGACAGCATGTTCCCTGTCAAGCTTGCCTGGTTGAAATACAGCTGCTTTTAATTCTTGTTCAAACGTTTTGCAAATGTCTACTATGTTTTGATCAGCTAATACTAGTTCGAATTCACGTTTTGTACGATTTACCATCGTTGCTAGTTCTTTTTGTGCAGCGATGATAGGTTGTATGCTTTTTTGTCCGAATTCTAATGCTTTTATAAATCGTTCTTCTGATATTTGGTCAGCATTTCCTTCGATCATCATCATATCACGTTCATTTCCTACATAAATTAGATCCAATGTTGACGAGAACATTTGTTCATTTGTAGGATTGGCAACAAATTGACCATCGATTTCTCCTATACGAATACATCCTATTGGTCCATTCCATGGAATATCAGAACACATCAAAGCAGCAGATGCACCATTGATCATCAATACATCTGCTTCATTTTTCAAATCCGTTGAATATAACGTACCGATTACTTGTACTTCATTTAAAAATCCTTTTGGGAACAATGGTCGTAAAGGACGATCTACCATTCGAGCAGTCAATATTTCTTTTTCTGATGGTCTGCCCTCGCGCTTATTATATCCGCCTGGCATACGTCCTGCTGCTGAAAATTTTTCGCGATATTCTACAGAAAGTGGAAAAAAATCCTGTTCTGGCTTTAATGTATTCGAGGCAACTGCAGTCACCAAAATGTTTGTTCCTCCAGAACTTACCCAAATAGCTCCATTGGCCTGTTTTGCAAATGTTCCTGTTGCGAATGTAATTGAATATTCTTCAACTGTTACCTCATGCTTATGTTTCATTTGTACTGTCTTTCTTATATTTCGTGCCACAAACACATGGCATACCATAGGTTTTTGATATAACACGATGTGTTTGTGAGCACATTTTGATGCCATGGCATTATTTGCGCAGGCT
Source organism: uncultured Opitutales bacterium (assembly GCA_964589405.1). GTDB lineage: Bacteria > Verrucomicrobiota > Verrucomicrobiia > Opitutales > JAIRKQ01 > CAZPRW01. The sequence continues at coordinate 11,844 of CAZPRW010000005.1, forward strand.
CAATTTTTGAATAATTTCTTTATATCCTTCGAGATTGTGTGATTTCAAGTAGCTCAACAGTTTTCTGCGCCGGTTCGTCATAGCAATGAGTCCTCTGCGAGAATGACAGTCTTTTTTGTGTTCTTTCAAATGCTCGGTTAAATGTTTGATTCTTTGTGTTAACAACGCTATCTGAACGAAACTAGAGCCAGTATCCTTGTCATTTTTACCAAACTCAGAAATAATATCTTGTTTTTTCATTTTATATCCTTGTTGCACGATTGTTGGAGCATACACCTATATGCTCGAGCAGCAGAAAAATTTTATATCCACACGCTCCGTTATGATATGCACAATGTCTATGCATATACAATCGCGGGACGAAAAATGTCCTAACGCTAAACCGGAACACTAAGGAATTCTTGGTCTTGTCAACACAAGATGGTTTAAATCAATTATTGTTTTACAGTAAACCCACGATGGTTGCCGTTTTTAGCACGATTGGAGAGCATTTTTATGTTGGTTTTTTACCATTAATCATCATTCTGTGATAGTAAAATAAGTGATTTATTAGTAACATTTGGTAGTGTTTTGTGGACATATTGTAACAATAATGCTGCTGCCAGTGCATCAAACAGTGCGTTGTGAAATTCTTTTTTGAATGGTTCGCAGTGCATTGATGCAATGCTCAATAATTCATCATATAGGTCGAAATGTATAATTAGAGACTTTAATTCATATGATGATAGTCCTGGATATAATGCACGATATATCATTTTAGTATCTATCCATGGGCCCCATGTGACAACAGTATTGGCATTTGTCCATGCAGGGACAACGCCAGGAGATGCCCAATAGTATCTCAATAAATTATCTTCTGTTTGTGCTGAATGTGCACATAATACTCCTGTCCGTCGTAATTTTAACCAATCTTCAGGACATGTATTAAATCTTTCAATATTAGATTTATATTGAATATTTGATATTTGAAAATCATTCAATGATATTATACCATACTCTACTATTCCGCATTTTCGATTGCCTTCGAAGTCTATGACATGAACGAGGGAAGGAGTCATAGCGCAGATTTAAAACATTTTATCGCAGGAAATACCATACAAAAATTTCCCATCCAAGCGGCGATTATTGGTGAAATTCTTCCAATATTCCCTAAAACGGAGAACATTGCATTAAAAAATAAGAACAATAATAATACCATACATGCTTTAGATATATTGACCAATGGATTTACTCGTACCCCAGTCACAGCAAATGGTATTGCTATACATAATGCTAGTATTAATGTAGCAAAATTAGCAAATGTTTTATGGAAACGGACTAAATACGGTGTTGCGTAGGTATCATCATTTATGAATTTTATAGCAGAACGAATTTCTGAAAATGATAAATTTTTTATTTTTTTAGTAGCTATCAATAATGTTGTAACATCTTCACGCATGTCATTTAATGTATGCTCGTCAAAAAGTTCTACGTTATTTGGAGTGGTTTCATCATTGTCGAAATACATAATATGTCCGTTCATCAACTTCCATGATTTATTTTTTTCATCATAATGAGCGTGATTGGCAAATATACGTTTTGATTCATTTCCATTGTTGTCGTAATACGATAATGCCACTTCGTTGGCGGTATTGGATGATTTGTCCAATGACCTGATGAACCACATAATATTATCGATGTTATTACGAAATCCTACACTGTGGACAGTTGTGCTATAATGAGACAGTGCATCTGCTGCTATTCGAAATTGTGTAACATAATGTATCGCATGTGGCACGATAGTCATTTCCAAGATAACAGAACATGCAGCGATGAAAATTCCAGATGTTACGACAGGTCGTGTAATATTGATTAAATTCATCCCAACACTGCGCATAGCAACGATTTCATTATTGCGGTGCAATTGTCCTAAAGAAAACAATGTGGCAATGAACATTGCTATTGGGATAGAGATTGGCAGCAATCCAATAGTCAACATTCCGCAATATTTCAATAATGAAATTATCGGGATGCCAGCTTTTATAAAGAATAAAAAGTTTTTATAAACATCTTCTAATAACAATATTCCGCTGACGATCATGCATGTGGCAACGAATGATATCAGCCATCCTTTTAGGACATACTTTGATAATATTTTCATGGATATTGTTTATATCCATTGTTGTTTAGCGCGTACATAATCATCATATAACATGCTATATCGTAATACATTTTCGAATGTGCCATGACGTTTTAATCCATCACGTTCTTCTCCTTCAAAAATAAATCCACATTTTTCAATAACTCGTTTTGATGCAATATTATGTTCTCGATGTGTTATTGCTAATCGATGTGCTTTCAATGTATCAAAAACATGCGATATTGTACGTTTGGCAGCTTCACTACAATATCCTTTGTTCCAAAAATTAGCATTTATCCAATAATGCATTTCAGCACCTTCTTGTTCTCGAAATATACTGATTCCCATTGATCCAACAGGCATTTGAGTACTATTTTCGCAAATTGTCCAATAACAGCAGTTATTATTTGTCATTCCGAAGTTGACATTTTTTACCCAAGTTTCTGCCATTTCTATTGTATATGGATGTGGTGTATATGACAAATTGTCGCATACTCGTTTGTCATCTACACTTGCCTGAATAAATGCCGCATCTCCTGCAGTAACAGGCCTCAAAATCAACCGTTCTGATGTCAAGATTGGAGCCTTTTTCAGTCCCGATAACCACCCATCAACTAATGACATGACAATTTTTTTATTATGGATCAATCATTGGTT
>CAZPRW010000005.1:14629-19071 GCA_964589405.1 uncultured Opitutales bacterium
ATGATTCCGTCGATGATGCCACTGGGGCGCTTCCACCACCTTGTTGCAATTTAGGATATTCCGATGTCCAATACTCCACTGCATTGACGAAATCTTCCATACGTTCATATAGACGTTCTTCATCGAACATTGCCATTGGGACGATTTCTTTGATGATCAATGTATCTGGAGCATCTCCACGTGCAGGGTCCAAATATAACCTGGCACCTGCTGTTCCCGCCCAGAAAAAGTTGTCGTTCAAAATTTTTGTATACGCTGCTACTGAATTTTTTTCAACATCACCAATGATAGACCGTAGGATAAATTCATCCTTTTCTTCGTCTAGTATACAAGTTACGTGGAATTGTTGGTCGAACAATAGATACGCCTCATTCCGCTCATTTAATGTCAAAGAGTCTAACTTTAACCGTGATGCCAAATTACTCAACGCATCTTCAACTTTTAACTTGCTGCCACTCATAATTTTCCGTTTCGGTAAATGCGAATAAGTTAACTAAAATTTAAAATTTTATCAAGGTTAAATTAATCCCAATTGCATTTTACCATCTGCTGTTATCATGTCCTGATTCCATGGCGGATCGAATACAATATTTACAGTGACATCTGATGCAATGTTAGATCGTTTGATCGCAGTTTTTATGTCGTCTATTATGCTGTCTGCTAATGGGCATGTTGGTGATGTTAATGTCATATCAACATTTACATTGTATTTATCATTATTTGCAGGTGTGACATCTACTGCATAGATTAGTCCCAAATCTACCATATTAATGCCGATTTCCGGGTCATTTACTGTCTTTAAAATGTCCCAAAAGTGTTCTGTCATTGCAGCGAGATTAATGTCCGATGTTTCAGTCATGTTGTAGATGTTTATTTAGATCTGATATATTGGTTACAGTTTCATTACCGGTAATTAAATTTTTTAATTTGACGGATTCGTTTTTGGCCTCTTCTTCGCCGCAAATGATAGCATAATGTGCTTTGGATTGTGATGCTTGCGATAGTTGTTTGCTAAATGAACCATCTTTTAATGAATATTCTACTGAATATCCACATGCCCTTAACTGTGATGCTATTTCCATCGCCGTTTTTTCCGTTTTTGTTGAAAAAACAACATATGCATCGATTGTTTTGTCAACGTTTGGCAGAAGACCTTTTTCTTGTAACAAATTACCCAATGTAACATCCCCAACAGCAAACCCTACTGCTGGTAAATCATTATATCCAAGTTTTTTTACGAGGTCATCATATCGACCGCCACCTGCTAATGCACGTGATTTCCCCGTACGTTCAAATGCTTCAAATACGAACCCTGTATAGTATGCCAACCCACGAACAATATTAAAATCGATAGTGATATAGTTAGAAACTCCCATCATCGATAATTTGTCCATCAATTGACGAAAGTCTGATAATCTTGAAATGATGTCCGGCTGGTGTATGTTTGATTGTTCGATGATTTTCTCCAAATCATTTAATGAATGTGCTGATTTGATTTGTGTTATTTTTTTGAATAATTCCGTTCCATTGATATTTGGTATAGTATTAAGTTGCGATATGACATCTTCATCTTTCGTGCGTTCCATTTTGTCGATTATATTTAGGACGTCATGAACGTTTGTTTCTTGTACTCCGCACATTTGAATGAATAATGTCCAAATCTTACGATCGCTTAATCTTATATGAAAATCATGATTTGTCAGTCCAAAACTTTTTAATGTATTTACTGCTAATGCGATAATTTCCGCATCTGCTGATATTGCTTTTTCACCTAATAAATCGACATTGAACTGGTAAAATGACCGCAATCGTCCCTTCTGTGGACGTTCATATCGGAATGCTTCTCCAATATTAAACCATTTTATCGGCCGTTTCATGGCATTTGCGCATGATCCTACCATACGTGCGAGAGATGGTGTCATTTCTGGCCGCATTGCTACTGCACGACCGCCCTTGTCGATAAAATTGAACAATTGTGTGATGATTTCTTCTCCGGACTTTGTGGTAAAAAGATCAGTAGTTTCCAAGATAGGGGCATCATATTCTTCAAACCCGAACATTTTAGCAGTCTCACGAAATTTCGTAAATATGAAATTTCTGATCGCACAATCTTGTGGATAAAAATCCCGAAAACCAGCCAATGTTTGAAATATTGCCATTGTCGAATACACAAGAAAATCTGCACAACATGGCAAACGAAAACAATCTTTTGATGTAATGTTTTTTGTTTAATGATTATGCGGTGCAAGAATATAAAACATATATTCTCGCTATGTTATATGGGTTGCTATGAGTTAATCGTCGTTGTTCGTTTTTCTATTTAAACCCTTTGTACGTTAATTGTTAACCTTGTTTTTTTGTATTTGATTCAGACTCTTCAAAAGGAATTGCATCTTGATAATTGATTTCGTTGACAAGTTTTTGAAGTGCTTTACTGGCCTTTGTTCTTTTGTATAAATTAATGACTTCCAATGTGATCAGTATTGCTCCTGGGATTACCACTAATGGTAGTGCTAGCATTCCTAAGAGAATATTTTTTACGCCATCGTAACGATGGTTTACTATTTCTTCGAGATTTTTTATTGCGTTCAAGCATTGTTGTTTGACCACTGCCACTGATGAGCCATTGCACATTTCCGTATCGGCGATTTTTTTGAGTATTTCAATGCGCTGTTCGGTTGGTATTGATTTGGTGACAATAATAGCTTTTATTATACTTTGTAAGCTTTTTTCAATGAGTTGTTTCTGATCTTCGGATATGTTGTTATATGTAGAATTCAGTTTGTCAATATAGTTTGTTATTGTTTCTTGATCGTTCTGATTTTTGTAATTTTTGATCGCATTACCTAAATTTTCTGTTGCATTTTTTATTTTTGTTTTTATTTCGCCCGATAACGTTCTTATTGCGGTCTGACATCTACTTTTTATTGTTTTTGTGTTTTTGCCAATTTCCGTATTGCCAATTTGGTTGAGTATCTCAATGCGCTCTTCGTCTGGTATTGTTGTGCTGTTGCCAGCAATGGTTTTTATTGCATTTGTTAATCCATTTTCAATGGATCGTTTCTGTTCGTCAGATACATTGTTATATATAGAATCCAGCTTGTCAATGTAGCCCGTTATTGTTTCTTGATCGTTCTGATTTTCGTAATTTTCGATCGTCTTATTTAACTCTTCTATTATCACACGTGCAATTGCGGCCTGGCACTGTTCTTTGAAACCTGGTATATTTTTGCCATCTTCCGTATTGAGAATTGTATTGAGTATAGCAATGCGGGCTTCAGCTGATATGTTTTGGTTTTTTTTATCAGCAATGGTTTTTATTGTTTTTGTTAATACGTTTTGAATGGACGTTTTCTGATCTTTATCCGTACATTGAGAATATATTTTATCAAGAATCTCAATAGCATTTGTAATTTTTGTTAGATCGTTGCTAAATGTTGTGTAATTTTCGATCGCATTATTTAACTCTTGTGTTATGAACTCTATTAATTTTTGCTCGCATTGTTTTTGGATTTCTGGTACTGCCGATCTGGTAATTGTTTCGAGCATTTTAATGCGATTTTCGGATGGTATGTTTCTGTTTTCGTTGTCAGCAATGGTTTCTATTGTTTTTGTTAATTCACTTTTAATGAGTTCTTTTTGATTTTCACTACAGCTAAAATATATTTTATCAAGAATCTCAATGGCATTTGTAACTTCTATTAGATTGTTGCCAGATGCTGTGTAATTTTTGATCGCATCATTTAACTTATCTGTCGTATCTGTTATGATGCCTTTTATTGCTTGCTCGCATTTGCTTTTGACTTCTGGCATGTTCTCGCACATTCCCGTACTGGCAATTTCATTGAGTATAGTGATGCATTTTTCGGCTGATATGTTTCCGTTTTTGTTTTCAGCAATGGTTTCTATTGTTTTTGTTAATTCACTTTTAATGAGTTGTTTTTGATTTTCACTACAGTTAAAATATATTTTATCAAGGGTGTCAATGGCATTTGTAAGTTCTTCTGAAGAATTTTTATTTATGGCATCTGCGATATCATTAGTCAACATATGTGTTATTTGATCTGCTGTATTTTTAATGTAGTCAAATTCGCAATTGGTCATTTCGTTAAGTATATATGCCACTGCATCGTAGTTCTTTTTGTTTATAGCCTCTTTTGCTATGTCGATTAGCGCTCTGGTTATATCTGTTTCTATGCTTATGTCCTTTGGTTCGTCGGTTGTTTTGGCTCTAGCTAGCGTAATCAGAGAAAGGACACATAATTTAAAAGTGTTTTTGGAATAACCATCGTGCTGTCTTTTTGGATTTAAAAACTGCTTTGCATTGTCGATGCAATCATTAATTGTTGTCTTGAGTTCTTCCGGTACAAGTCTATGTTTCTGTGCTTCTCTATTGAGAAGAGAAGCTTTTTTTGTTTCTCCTTGCGGAGATTGCAAAGGAC
>CAZPRW010000006.1:0-1889 GCA_964589405.1 uncultured Opitutales bacterium
GGAAACAATTTTGGGCGAATGTTTGTCATTGGTTGGAAGAAGTTGAGATAGTTTTTTGTTTATGGTGTATTCCTTTGATTTTAATGATGGGAATATCTGTTGGATGGTCGTCTGTAATAAATTATTTTAATAATAATATCAGTTTTGCAGAACCGATATTTATTGCTGTCATCATGACAATGGCAGCTACGCGGCCAGTTTTGTTATTAGCAGAATCGATCTTGGGTATCATTGCTAGAATAGGGAATCGAACAGTAGGGGCTTGGTGGTTGACATTATTAATGGTAGCTCCGTTTTTAGGATCATTTATTACCGAACCAGCCGCCATGACAATAACTGCGATGTTGCTATCAAAACAAGTCTACACATGGCATCCTTCGCGAAAACTGGCATACTGTACGTTGGGGTTGTTGTTTGTCAATATATCAATAGGTGGGACATTGACACACTTTGCTGCTCCGCCGATATTAATGGTTGCTCATAAGTGGCATTTAACAATTGAACGTGTGTTTTCTTTGATTGGAGAACATGCTATTGCGGGTGTTGTTTGTAGTACGTTATTATATTATGTCCTCTTCAGAAAAGAATTTATTGCTATGCAACAGCAAGCCGTTCGCAGCAAGCTGTCGCAAGAAAATTCTGAAAACATGCCAATTGCGATGACTATTATACATATTATATTTTTGATATGGACTGTGGCCAATGTACATGTTCCTGCATTAGTTGTGCTAGGATTTTTAATATTTTTGGCATTCGTACAGGTGACAGCAAAATATCAAAATAAAATGTCATTGCGTGGCCCTATTTTAGTTGGTGTATTCTTATTTGGGCTAGTTGTCCATGGTGGCCTTCAACAATGGTGGATTGAGCCAATGTTAGGTAGATTGAGTCAATTGCCACTATTTTTTGGTGCGACTGCATTGACTGCGTTTAATGATAATGCTGCAATTACATATTTATCATCATTGGTGCCAGATTTTGCAAATAATGTTGCATTACAAAAATCTGTCATTTCAGGTGCTGTTGCTGGTGGTGGATTGACTGTCATTGCAAATGCACCCAACCCTGCTGGCCAGAGCATTTTATTAAAACATTTCAATGGAATGGTTTCTCCATTATTTTTGTTTTTAGCGGCATTAATTCCAACGATTATAGCAGCAATATGCTTTAACTTATGGTAGTAGTATAAAATGTTGGTTGAAATTCAGTGCTGTTTCTAAATTGGATTAAATATGAAAGCTTTTGAAAATAGAAATTTTTTTGAAAAAATAATATACGTTGGTAATAGAGACAACCAATATAAATCATTAGTGATATTTGGAATATCGATAATTGTTAAACGGCATTTGCATATATTGATGCAGCGCATAAAGTATAATAGATTGTTTCGGCGATATTTTGGGCCATGGATATCATGTTTGCGCATTGCTGAAATTTTGCCACTAAAAGTTGGTGTTTTATATCATTTATCTAGTGCATTGCGCCGTACAATTGTGATGTTTTATTGTAAGTGCGGGCCTAATGGCAAAAATGCTGTAGACGCATTTAATAATGAATTAGCGAAATTTTTTCTTGGAAGTGGAGCATGTGATTCATTGAGAAAAAGTAATATGCTTGCTGTTGGTTCTATATTAGACTTTGCGATTTTATCGCAAAGTTCTGTAAGCCCAGATGTATCATATGTTAGACAGACGTTTAAAATATGGGGTAGCGGTTTTACGTATCCTTTTGCCTGATAATGCACAGCTTGGTTGCGGTATTGATGTCTATGCTGTTAGATGGTATAGCACTTTGTCTCAATTACGTAAATTGACAGGCGAATTGTTCGAAAATGTCGTCATCGGCGACCCTGGATTGTTGGCGTCTTATTTGTTCCCTATGATCAGTAC
>CAZPRW010000006.1:1989-16274 GCA_964589405.1 uncultured Opitutales bacterium
GACAGATCAGTACGACAGATCAGTACGACAGATCAGTACGACAGATCAGTACGACAGATCAGTACGACGTCGGTATCATCCTGCATTATAATGATAAAAAACATGCTGATCTCAATAGAATAAAAGTGAAAAATGTATGCGTCATCGATATTTGTTCAGATCTTAGCGTGATTTTTCAACAAATTAATAGTTGCAAGTGTATTTTATCATCGTCATTACATGGATTGATCTTTGCGGATAGTTATGGCATTCCAAATGCTCATATATTATTTTCGGAAACAATAGGAGGAGGAGAATATAAATTTAAGGACTATTATTCTGTTTATTCTGTGCCTTATCAGCAACCAATTGATATGCGAGAGCAAATAATCACTGACGATGATATATTAAATATAATTGATAATTATAAAATTGATCAAAAAGAGGTAAAAAAGATCCAGCAAGACTTATTAGCATGTTTCCCGTATGCAAATGTCATCAATAATTGATTGTGCTGGTTGAGCTTACATTATCTGTGTGGTACTGCGATTTGCCGAAGAAAGTTAAATGGAGAATTTCTTGTTGTTATGCTGAACAGATGATTTAATATCACGTGATATTGCTCAATTTTTATGTGCAAAGTCAAAAATACTGTCAAATTTATCATAATTCGTCCTGCGAATTGAGTAATTTTGGGGCACAGGAAGTTTTGTTTACGCAGTGCTTGAAATATTGTTTTTTCGCAATAGTTATATCGCAAAACGTTAAATCACTCATTTATATGAACACAGGAAGAAATTTAGAATTAAAACGCATTATCGCCACACCACAAGAAGAGAAACCACATTTTGACTGGAAAAAATTGGTTGCTAAAGATAGTGATTGTACATGCGAATATTATAATGTAAGTGAGCTTGCAGATAAAGTTGGTGAAACTGTTGTTGATGCTGCTTTGCTCGAAGGGCAAACCGATATTTTTTCTGAAGAAAATAAAACATTGGTAATTGCATTGGTAAAACAAATATGTCAGGGGTTGAAAACGTGTGAAGTCCGTCCGCCAAACCAAGCATTTGTCGATGATTTGATTGAAGAAATTTTTGTTCGCAATGAACGATTAGACCTTGCACAAGCATTCGTAGCAAAATGTAATTTTACTAATGAATATTATAAAAAATTAAAAGATGGGCGGCGATTAAATTTGATCCGTCGGGATGGCAGTGTTGTCCCGTGGAATATTGAAAAGATCAAACATGCTGTTGAACAAGCATTTATTGCACAACATCAAGATCCAAGTCGTGCAGAAAAAATTTCTTACGCTGTAACGAAAAATATTCTCGACGATGGATTGTCATTTATCCACATTGAAAATGTTCAGGATTGCGTACAAGAAGAATTGATGCGGCAAGGGGAATATAAGATTGCTGAAGCTTATATTTTATATCGTGCGGAACGTGCAAAATTGCGTGCAGATGGTAATGATTTAGAACAAGAAAAATTGGCCACAAAATCGATGTCAGAAGAATCAATGTTATTGATTACTGGTGATGATGGAGAGAGCTTTTTCTGGGATGGCTCTGAGCTGAGAAAACGTATCGCATTTGCAAACGATGGTCTTGATTCGCATTTGTCGCAGGATGAAATATTTTTTTCATTAAAAGAAGGTATAGTTTCTAATATTGATATCTCCACATTGCGGACGTGTATTATCAAAAATGCACGTAAATTAATAGAAAAAGACCCAGTGTTTGCGTTGTTTGCAGCACGCATACAGTTATTATATTTATACGAGGATGTATTAGGATGGAATTGTTCGAATGATACATTCGATGAATTGAATAAAAAACAATCAATAGCATTTAAAAAATATATAGAACAAGCAGTTGCAGATGGATTATTGCATCGTGATATGCTGCAGTATGATTTGTCGATGTTGTCTCAAGCATTGCGTATTGACGATGATAAATGGTTCGATGCAATCGCTCTTCAAAGCATGGAAGAACATTATTTCATGCGTGATTCTAACGATAAAATTTTAGAAACTCCACAAATGTTATGGATGCGTGTGGCTATGGGAGTATTCCTAGCACGTCAAAGGGCAGAAAATGATGTGATCGCATTATATAATATTTTGAGAGAGAGAAAATTCTGTCTGGCGACACCGACATTATATTATGCTGGTACTGTAAAACCACAAATGATGTCGAGTTATGTATACGCATTAGAAGATGATATGAAAAATATCATGATGCGTGGTATTTCTGATAATGCATTTATTGCGAAATGGGGTGGTGGCATAGCTGGTTCGTGGTCGCATGTCCGTAGTCGTAATTCTAGGATCGCAGGTACACGTGGAAAGGCACCAGGAGTCATTCCATTTTTGCAACTGCATCAACATCAATTAGCAATAGCAAACCAGGGGACAGAACGTCGTCGTGGTCGTGGTGCTGCTTATTTGGAAATATGGCATAATGATATATTGGAGTTTGTTAATTACAAAAAGAAGTACGGTGTTGCCGGAGTGCAAGATGATGCTCTTGGAACAGTTGTGTGGGTGCCAGATATATTTATGCGTCGATTGGAACAAGATGGAGACTGGACATTATTAAATACCGACAAAGCATATTCATTGCATGATATTTATGGCGAAGAATTTGATGCGAAATACGAAGAGTTGGAACAGCAAGTAACAGACGGCAAGATTAATGGTCAAAAGATTGTATGTCGTGATATTTGGCAGAAAATCATGCAAAGAATATTCGAAACAGGATATCCGAAAATAGCATTTAAAGATACATGTAATCGATCAAATATGTGTAAAAATGGTATGATTCATTCATGTAATCTATGTTTAGAGCATACTTTAAATACAACACCTGATGAAACAGCAGTATGCAATACAGGAGCATTGGACATTTGTAAACATTTGACACCTGATGGATCATTGGACTATGTATCGATGAAACATACTATTCGAGTAGCTACACGTGCATTGGACGCTATGATCGATGCGAATTTCTTCCCATCAGATGCTGCGAAAAGTTTTGCAGAACGATATCGTGCAATTGGATTAGGCATGATGGGGTTACAGAATGCATTATATGAAAAAAATCTACCATTTGGGTCAGAAGAAGCGATTGCGTTTAGTGAAGAATGTGCCGAAGTATTGGCGTATGAAACAATCTTAGCATCATCTGAGTTGTCAGAACAATATGGTCCGTGCGATGTATATTCTGAGACAGAATGGAGCAAAGGGAAATTGCCATTTGATAATGCTAGCAATGTTCCCGTACAACATTTGGACTGGGACGGATTGCGTAATCGTATAAAATCACACGGTGTTCGGAATGCATATATGAATGCATGTTCTCCGACTAGAAAAATAGCTCGGTTATTGAGCTGTTATCCTGAACTGTCACCTGCTACAAAAAATGTATTCACTAAACGATTTGACGACAATTATGAAATGATGATCATCTCACCAGAACTTGTACGAATTTTGAAACGAACAGGTGTTTGGAATAAATCAATTCATAAACAAATACGTTATTTTGACGGAGATTTAGCGGCTATTGATGGTATTCCTGATAATATAAAAGACGTATTTGCAACAGCATATATGATTGATAGTGCTGCCATTATTGATGGGGCTGCTCGTCGACAGCAATGGATCGATCAATCACAATCATTCAGATTGTTTCTAGGAAGTCCAAATTTGCGTAATTTATCTGCTATGTTTGTCTCTGCCTGGAAAAAAGGGATCAAAGGTGTTTATGAGGTAAAATCTGCTGGATTTTTTTCTAATCCTGCATCATCGGGTGTGAAATCATTGACAACTATTCAGAATAATACGCATGATGGTGCTTATCATTTGATGAATGTATTGGATAATTTCCGTTTTGGAAGGCAGTGATTTAATGTAAATAAATACATCATGGTAGTGATGTATAAGATTGTTTATAACATTCGTAATAAGTGGTGTTGTTATTGATATGGAAGTGGAGTATTTTGAAAATAGTGGTGCTGGTTATTGGTATAATGGACATGTACCAAGTGTAATATCTGGCATTAGCAATGATACTCGTACAATTCGTCCAGGCGATTGTTTTGTTGCTCTTGTGACAGATAAGCAGGATGGTCATAAATTTCTATATGATGCCAAAAAAAATGGTGCATCATGTGCTATTGTTTCTCATCCAGATAAAAGTATTTCGCTTCCGCAGTTTGTATGTAATGATACCAAGCAGGCCCTTGTTACACTGGCAAAGTATGTTCGACAACAATACACTGGTACTATATTAGCGGTAACAGGTAGTGTTGGAAAAACTACTACAAAAGAATTATTGAAATTGTTATTTGGAATAAAGAATAACGCAACGAAAGACAGTCAAAATGGCCAGTTGGGTGTGCCGTTAACCTTATGTACACTCAATAATCAAGAGCGATTTGCGGTTATTGAAATAGGTATCGATGAGCCAGGAACCATGTGTCCGTTACTCGACATGGTACGTCCTGATGCTGGAATAGTGACTAGCATTGCGAAGGTTCATGTAACGTCTCTTGGCGACGAAGAGAAAATTGCTCATGAAAAAAGTTGTCTTGTAAAATATTGTCATGACCATAATGGAATTAGCTTTTTCCCAGAAAACATACTTTCATTTGATGCATTTAAGCAATACGAACAATGTAAAGATTGTAATGTTGTACGAGAAAATATGTCATACGTTGAAACATTGTATGGCAGCAAGTATGATGGACACATAGCGCATGTTTCGCATAATGGAGAATCGCATATATTTAATCTTCCGCGAGAGATGAGCTATGGGATTGCACAAAATTTTATATTATGTGCGACTGTGGCTATGCAATGTGGTGTTTCATATGATACCATTTGTGGTCGACTGAGCGATTGGCGGCCGGCGAATATGCGCGGCAATATTGTTGTTCGGAATGGCAGACACTATTTTGTAGATTGTTATAATGCTAATCCGATGGCATTGACAGATTCATTATTACATTTCAACAGATTGTTTCCGCATGATCAGTGTGAGCGCTTATTTATTATTGGTGTATTGGATGAATCTGTTGTTGGCCATGATTTTTTAGAAGATAATAAAAAAATATTATCGATGTCAGTTTTTCATGATGATGACAATATCGTATTGATAGGGAAACATTCTCATGAAATTGCCAAGATTGTTGGTAGAAAAAATATTATTTGTAGGGAATCTACTGACGATGCACGAAATGATGTATTGTCATTCAATGGATATGTTTATTTAAAGGGCCATAGATTTTATCGATTGGAAGACTTGATCGTGTAAAATATAACATCATTGAAATTCAAATTTCAATCATTATTGATGTGTTACGAAAATGATTGATTCATATATGGAAAATGTCTGCCAAGAATGGCATGACATTGATTATCTGTCATCGATTGGTTCTTGTAAATGCGATCGTATTACAAGTGTTCGTGTGATGACACCACGACAGTTTCAACATTCATATAACATTCCATGTGAGGAATCATTAAAATTATTGTTGTGGGTGCAACCATGTGATGTTTTTGATATGGATCTTTCTGTAAAAATATCAGACGGCGGACGGTTTAATTGTTGTTTTGTAGTTGATGGTTGTGCAAAAACAAATGTATCGTTTCATGTGGATTTATTTGGAAAATCGGCTGTGTCTGATATAAAAGTATTTTGTTATTGCCATGGTACAAATGCTGCTAATTGGAATATTGCCAATATTCACCATAATAATGATACAATATCGTCAGTTGTTGTAAAAAATATTGTTGATGATGATGCTAGTGTGACGTTTAATGGGGATATAACATTATTAGAACAGTCTTTTGGAAGTGATGCTAAACAACGATGTGATAGCATACTATTATCAGATAGTGCTGAAGCGACAACACGTCCTAATCTGACAATTTTGAATAATGATATATCATGTTCACATGGTGCGACTGTTGGGACATTTGATAAATCTTCAATTGTATATATGACAAGCCGCGGGATTCCAGAAAAAACATGCCAATCCTTATTGATGGAAGGCATGCTTGCAGATATTATAAGGAAGTAATATTTTGTTTACGACTGTGTGAGAGATTGAATATTTTTCAATATTTCACTTTTTGCCAACATTCCTGTTGTTCGGGTCATTTCTGTCCCATTTTTAAAATATATCATAGTCGGTATAGATTGTACGCCAAATTGTTCTGCGATTTCTGGTGCTGAGTCGATATTGACCTTAGCGATGGTTACAATGTCTGTTACTTCTTCTGCGACTTGTTCCAGTACTGGTATTAAAGCACGACATGGTCCACACCATGGTGCCCAGAAATCAACAACAGCACACTGATTGTCATTTATAAAACTATCAAATTCTTCTTTTGTTAGGTCCTTCATGTCAGACCCTGGAAGATAAAAACTTTTGATGAAAAATCTATATCATTTTACGAACAATATCCCTATATTATTTATCAACATTCTCATATTAAATACTAATTGGACATGAAATAGTTATAGTTGTCGATATTGATAGTAGCTTTTTGACTTTTTGAAAAGTCTGACAATGTTATTGTTTTCGGCATCCAAGTATTACCATTTTTTTTGAACGATGATATCACAATCCGTCGAATTGTACGATGTTTATGATTGATATATTCTACCTTTAGAGGGATATAAAATTTCGTATCAATTGATATTTTTATGTAAGAAAAGATTGTTTGGTTGTTTGTATTTTGAGGTTGCCATGAAAATTCATGTACTGGTCTGCCAGAGACACGATTTGGCCCGATATAATGTAATGATTTCTGCAATAGGAATAAATTCGCGATGTCAGATAATGACAAAATAAATTGATCATTTATCTCTGATATATCCGTATAAATATTACTATTTTTCTCATCGATGATATATTCTTGTGTACGATCTCCTACAGTAATTTCAGATGTTATTGTGGTATTATCTCGCGATAATGTAATATTCAAAGGCAATAGGACTCTATTATCATTATGCATTGTCCCCGCTACTGATAATATTGCGCCATTTTTCAGCAAACACTGTTGTGCCTCTTCAATGAACTCTAGTGTTTCATTGTCGGATAACGGCCGTATAGGTTTTTGAGGCGCGCATACCGCTGCTGTATTCAACATGAACACAACGAACATGCTGGATAATATGATGCGTAATGCATGCATTTGTTATTTTTCTTGAGAAACGATATTGGAGATGTCTACTTGCTTAAATGCAGATTGTTTATGTTTCGCACGATAAATGTTCAACATCGATAACGATAATGCTACTATAAAAAATGTTATTAGTGCGCGTACTGTGCATGTTGTTAATACTTTTGTCGTGTCACTCCCGAATGCACTTTCTGCAGCACCTCCACCTAATGATGCTCCCATTCCAGAATTGGCAGATGGACGTTGCATAAGAATAACAACAATGATAAATAGGCTCGTGCATACCAACACCAATGTCAAGATAAATGTCAAAAATCCAATCATTACTCACTGCACGATGATGATACCAATTGCTTTTTCAAGTGAAAAAAGAGCCTATTATTGTTGGCTAACTTTAATTATGAAGTTCATTCTTGTGACTTTGCTTTATGTTCTGCAACAGCGTCTCCAGTGTCTTGTTTTAAGAATGTTTTGCTATTTGATGCACCGAATGTTCTTCCTGCGAAAGGAGAAGAAGAGTTTTTCTTGCCATCTACTTCACTCGCTCTTTCTGTTGCAGCGCTTGCAGAAGTTGCGTTTGTTTTAGTTGCGATTGTTTCATCTTTTGATTGTTCAATTGGTTTTTCGTCAAATGCTGCTGGTTTCCCAGATTGCAATGATGCACTATTAACAGTTTCGTCTGTGTTTACATGTGATATATTAGCCATGCCTCAGATTATGAGGATCATTTTGCAAGTTGTAAACTAAAATCTTGGAGATTGGTGAATATGTTGATGATTAAGCCAGGCAAAGTCAAGCATGCATGCTCTAAGGACTTCAAATTTAATCATCAATGTGACTGTAATACTGTTTGGTTAAGCATGATGGATCAATCATTGCATCAGATAATGAGTTCATGAACTTTTCATTGCAAAATATTATTGGTTCAATTCATTGGCGTGACAGGTCATGAAGTGGTATACCTATCTTGCAATAAAGCATTTATTCCCTAGTGGTCGTCCGCCAACATTTTTTTCTATCATGTCAATATGTGGTGTGGCGATTGGTGTAATGGTATTGTTTGTTGTGCATGGTGTCATGAATGGATTTCAAGAAAGAATAAAGGATACCATCGTTGCCACGCAGGGTGATGTTAGAATTTCATCACCACATATAATTTATGATGTTAATGACATTGATACTTTATTGTCGAAATCACGTGATGTCGATTCTTGTGCAAAATTTCCATAGGGGATAACGATGTTGCAATTTGATAACCGCCCGGTGTTTCCTATGATGAAGGGGATTGATTTAGTACATGAACGCGAAGTCATTGGTTTGGATAAATTTATTTGTAGTGGTAATATAAATGATCTGTCGGATGATGGTATTGTTCTTAGTAAATCATTGGCGGATTCGATTGGTATAAAAATAGGAGATGTTGTTGATGTTTATTCTCCGATTATGTTCCTTGAGCAGACAGAAGATACCGTCATGTTACCGAGATCATTAGAAGTTGTCGCAATATACGAAACAGGATATCATCAAATTGATAATGACACAGCAATGGTCTCATTATCTACTATGCAAGAATTATACGGATTATGTAATGGTATTCACGGTGTATCAATAAAATTAAAAAATTCAGTATCTGCAGAGCGATTTGCACATGAATTGACACAGATATTGCCATTTCCGTTGGTAGCAAATAGTTGGCGTGAAATGAATGCTGATTTTTTATTCGCGTTGAAGACAGAAAAGACAATGATGAATTTTGTTTTAATGTTTATCATTGTTGTGGCAGCGTTTTCGATGACTAGTTCAATGACAATATTTGTCGTAAAAAAAACACGAGAGATTGGATTAATGTCAGCGTTTGGAGGATCTTCTCGAGGATCAGCCATATGTTTTGCTATACAAAGTATGTTAATTGGGGCTATTGGTAGTATTATTGGTATAGTTTCCGGAATAATTGTTTTACATTTTAGGAATAATATTGTTCGATTGTTTGTACATTTATGTGGCATAAATGATTTTATGTTAAAATTTTATTCATTTGCTGATATGCCAGCATCATATTCATGGCAGAATATAGTATTTATTGCGTTATTTGCCATTGGAATGTGTATATTATCAGGGATGATTCCAGCATGTCGTGCATCAAAGATCAATCCAGCGGAGGCACTGCGCAATGAATGATCCCATTCTTGAATTAAAGGATGTAAAAAAAACATTCATAGAGTATCATCGAGAACTGACAGTATTGCGAAATGTTAACTTTATCATTAATCGCGGTCAGAATGTTTGTATATGTGGGGATTCGGGTTCAGGAAAAACAACATTAGTAAATGTCATTGGATTGTTGGAAAGTCCGACATGTGGATCCGTATTGTGGCAATCGAGTGATGTTACAAAATTATCACGATCAGATGTAATAAAATTACGTCCACAAATGTTCGGGTATATTTTTCAACATTATAACCTTATTCCAGAATTAAACGTTATAGAAAACATCTTATTTCCACGACGAATTAATGGCGGTGTTAAGCGGGAAGATGTCAAGTTGGCACATGAATTATTAGAACAGGTACAAATGTCATCAATGGACAAGAGAATTGTCAATCATTTGTCTGGTGGTGAAAAACAGCGTGTTGCTGCTGTTCGTGCTATGATTAATCGACCACATATTATTATCGCAGATGAACCGACTGGTAGTTTGGATGAAAGTAGTGGTGATAGTGTTATGGATATGATGTTGAATATGTGCAAAAACAATAATAGTACATTGCTATTGATTACGCATAATTCCAAATTTGCTGACCTTATGGACGTTTCATATCATTTGCATAATGGGGAATTATATCAATCTTAATTTAATAATTTTGAAGAGTAGATGAAAATAGGAATAATAGGCGCTGGGTATGTTGGTTCTGCCACCGCGTTTTCATTGTCGATGTGTGGTGTTGCCGAAGAGATAGTGTTGTTCAATAGAACATTTTCACGTGCAAAAGCAGAAGCGATAGATATTCGCGATTCTTTGCCGACATTATCTAATTCTATTGTAAAATATGGTGATTTTCATGATCTTCAAGGTTCTGATATTGTTTTGTTGACATGCGGAAAGAATCGTGGTGGGAAAAATGTTGATCGGATGACATTATTGCATGACAACGCACAAATGGTATTGGAAATGTTACCGAAAATAGAATCATATGCAAACGGTGCTATTATCATAGTGGCTTCTAATCCTGTTGATGTGTTAGCATCATTAATTTTATGCAAGACGAAAGTGGATCCTTCCAAAATTATTGCTAGTGGGACAGTGTTGGACACTTCACGTTTTCGTAGCAATATAGCAGAACATTTGAATGTATCAGTCAATGATGTTCATGCTGACGTATTTGGAGAACATGGCAATTCGCAAGTCCCGATTTGGTCGACAGCAACGATCAATGGTCATTTAATTGATAACAATACTGATGTTTCGAAATATTCATTGTCAGATGATGATCGTATGTCGATTGATCATGCTACGAAATATGGTGCTGATATTGTTGTTGCTGGGAAACAAGCGACATGTTTTGGAATTGCTGGTGCATTAACATCAATATGTAAATCAATAAAGGAAAATATTATGTTGCCGCTAAATGTATCATGTTTTCATGATGATTGCTTGGGGGTCCATGATGTTTTTGTTTCAACACCTACAATAGTTGGAATAGAAGGCGTTAAAGAATTATTGCCATATTCATTAGCACAAAAAGAAGCAGAACAGTTAGAACAAAGTGCACAAAAAATTTCTCAAGCGACACAGGAAATACTGTCATTTATATCATAATAAATTGCCTGGTGCGACAATATTTGATCGTATTTTATGAAATAAAACTGGTGTAATGTGAGCAGGGATTTCAAATGCTGCCGGATGGTTATTAATTGTTACAAATAATTTGTTGTCAATTGAATAGAAGGATAATACTGCCTTATCTGGATTGCTGCTGTTGATTGTAATAACGAATGATGGTGTATTTTTTGCAGACAATGTTGTTATTGATAATGATGTTATTGTTTTAAGAAAATCAACAAGATCTCTCATGGTCTGTTGTTGCAGTTCATAAACATTCAATACTCCATTTTTGATATGAGTAAATTGACAACGATTATGTTCTTGAATGTCATGGAGTGTAAATTGTTCATGTGAGTTTGTTAATGTGATGTCAATGTCATGACATGATGTATTTTGCAATATATTGAATGTTAATATATTTTGTACAGATTGTTGAATATTGTTCCACTCGTTCGGAGCAATAGAAAATCCAACGTTTGCTCGATTGTTGGTTGTATAGATTTTATCATCAATCGATAAAAATGATATTGTTTGGCTATTAGTGTCATTATATAATTTTATCGATAAATTTGGACGCATCGGAAATTGTTTTATAGCAAATATTTTATCGGCATGTGTATGTAATAATGTCTGAAAAAATGTATCGATACTTTGTTTTTCAACAATCATGTCAGATTCAGGACTGGCTAAATACCATTGTGTGCCATGCTTCGTAAATATGAACTCATTGTTTTCGTGATCAATTTTGAATATTTTGCAATTATGCAATGTATCTAATACAATTTTGTCGTCCAAACAATTTTTCAATATTGCATATTCCCAGTTATCATCATTTTTTGATGAAATATTTGTGTTAAATTTCCATGTGTTTTTCCCATCACAAGCTACGATTGATATAATATCATCACGATTGATAGTATCATCCAGGCGAGTAGTTGTTAGAAGATGTTCTAATGCGCTATTATTTGCAGGCCATTCGAATGTAGAACTTGATAGCATCCATTGCTTTGTACGTTGTGATTTTATAAATTTAATAGCCTGTTGATTCGAATTATTGATTATGGACACTGATGTCAGTTGTTTAAGCGATGGTATATCATGTTGATTGTTTGGTGATGATTTTGTTGGCAAAAATATGCGTACTATTATCAGTCCTAACAGCAGATTTACCACTATCAATGAATATATCAATGTTCGTTTCATTTGCGACGAAGAAATGTCATTCCGACCATCAACAATAAACATGCTGCAGGGATTAATAATGCTTTGATTGCGACATGTCGAAATTGTTGTTTTGATAATATAAAACGATATTGCTCAATAGGTGAAGCTATGATGTCGAAGGAATCATGTTCTTGTTTCAAAAAATGATCGATAATACTGAGGCACCATATACGATTTCCTATAAATTGAAATTTCCCGTTTGTCATGAAATCATCATTCCCGATTACTAATAAATTTCCATATCGATTATTGTTATGTGGTAATTGAAACTTTTTTATTGTCGATAATGTTGCTATCGTTGCACTTGTTGCTTCATTACTATTGTCTGATATAGTTTCATCTGTTGCGATTAATTCTGAACATGATATTTTATTATCAATTGTCCATGGTGCCTTTGCGACAGAACATGTATGCCCGAAAACTACGGGCAATCGGAATTCTATCATTTTTTCATTGATAGGATGTTGGGCGTAACGTTTTATTACTATATCTCCAGTATAACTTGTTGCTTGATCATCTGTTGATGATAATGGTGTATCTCCAGTAATTATGCCATAGTCACTAAATAAATCACTAAGGCCAGTGTCGAAATTACTATCAATTGAGATGATCAATGTTCCATTTTTTGTTTCAATAAAATTGCGCAATAATTCTATTTCAAATCCTAGAAACTTGCTTTTCGCCCCAGAAATAATTACAACATCTGCGTCTTCAGGTATATTTTTTGTGTCATATATATTTAATGATTGTACGGAACAATTCCGTTGTTGAATAGCATATTTGAATGATGACATTCCATTGATTAGTGATGTGCTATCGATTTCATTCTCACCATGACCAGTCAAACAATATATGACGTTATTGTCAGACGATGATAGCTCATTCAATGTTGTAGATAATATTTGTTCTCCGCGGAATGCTATTGGCTCACCATGATTAGTTATATAAAATTCATCTATTGATAATACTTTTTCTTTATTATTCGTTGCGACAATTACACAATTTGTTGGTAATATTCCAAATCGTCGTGAAATATCATGATATCGTTGTTGGTTCTCAGTTGCTATGATTATTTCTGTTGCAATATCTACATTGCACTGTGCATGTGTATAATTGTCTAACAAATGTTGCATGTCCTTACATATCATATCAAATATAGCGCCATATTCTTGTGTACGCTCAAGGATGACATAGATTTCTACCGATTTGGACAAATGACATAAAACTTCACGGGATTTTTCATTCAAACATTTTGTATTATTGTGAAATGATATTCTATGGTGATATTTTGATGCAAAAAAATTGATGCTCGAGTAAAGTAGTACGATGCATATTATTGATAATATGGTGTATATTATGTTGTAATTTCGTGTTTTTCGAAAGTCATGCATGATTTTAAAACTACCTTATGCGATGATGTAATACTATTGTCGTTGTAGCGTGAATTGCTAAACATGATGATAAATAAAAAATTACTGTCGGAATGTCTATCACTCCATTGCAGAAATGATCGAGCTGCCAGAATAGGTTCAATGGTTCTGATGATAGTCGAATGATATCAATATTAGATGATTTTGCATTCGTTACAAAAAATTGTCCTCCGATAAAAATGATTAATAGAAAAAAGAATGTTAACATTCCAGCTACTATTTGATTTTCTGTCAATGCACTACATAATATTCCGATTGCGATTAATGGCATGCTTGCTAGCATGATGAATGCTATTCCACCACCAAAATTATATGGCATCATGAATGATGATTCATGCCATATTGTGCCTTGTTGTTTGCCAACAGTAAATAATATCAACAATGATGTTACCCATAATACTATGAATACAATATATGTTGCGAAGAATTTTGCACATGACACTTGCCATGTTGATATTGGTAATGAAAACAATGATTCGTACGTTCCAGATTTATACTCTTCAGAAAATGTACGCATAGTAAGGAGAGGTATTGTTGTGCATGTTGGTAACCAAAAACATCGGAAGAACATTTGAACAAACGGTACGTTTTGTTCAGATATTGTATATTCGTGTAATAAAAATAAAAATAT
>CAZPRW010000006.1:16284-18423 GCA_964589405.1 uncultured Opitutales bacterium
GCCATTGCATATGTTGATGGAGATATTATCCATCGATAAAATTCATATTTTAATAGTGTGAAAAATTGTTTCATATTTCAATTGTTGTGCTGAATGTTTCCCATTGCTGACATGAAAATATCTTCCAAGGAATATTGAAGTGGTGCAAATTTTAGTAAAGCAATATTGTTATTTTCAATGATGTGCTTTAAGAGCAGTGAAGTTTTTTCTTTTGTGGCAGAAAAAGTAATATCGTATATATTTTCTGTGACATGACATATTACTTGAACGATATTTAATTGATGAAAAATATCATTAATATCCTGTTGGATTCCTTGTAGCGATATAATGTGTTTGTTCTCTTGCATGTGTGTTTTTATTAATTCATGCAATGTGCCGTATGTTACTAATTCTCCGTGATTTAATATGATAAAATAATCACATAATGTTTCTAGTTCTGACAGAATGTGGCTAGAAATTATTATCGTGCGAGATCCTCGTATTTCTGAAATAATATTTCGTACATTGCATATTTGAGAAGGGTCCAGTCCGATAGTAGGCTCATCCAATATAACAATATTTGCTGATCCTAGCATAGCATCCGCAAGTCCAACTCGTTGACGACATCCTTTCGACAATGTTTTTATCATTTTATACCGAGTAGCATCATTATAAATGTCGCATTGCCGCATGACTTTTTCTGTTGCTGTTCTTATTTGCCTTGATGGAATATTTTTCATCGATGCACGAAACCGTAAATATTCATTGATTCGCAAACAATCTGGCAAAGGATTGTTTTCTGGCATGAATGAAACATGCCGTTTTGCTTTTTTTGCATTATCAGCAAGAGATATTCCATTGACAATTATATCGCCAGAAGTTCCTGTTGTCAGACCTGCTAAAATTTTCAATAAGGAGCTCTTTCCGGCACCATTTGGCCCAAGCAGACCAACGACAGCACCATTCGGAATCTTAGCATTTATACACTTGAGAGCACAGTTCCCAGGATATTTTTTTGTCAAATTTCGTATCTCAACTGCATATTCAACATTCATGCTGCGCTACAATCGATATGAAAACGAACATCACAATCAACGCAATAATCTATTATAAAAACAGATAGTCGATATAATGTTTTTTTGTATGCTTTCCTTTTCTGGAAGGTCTCAAAAAGCACCGCTTGGTAGGTTTTAATTTCTAATGTAAAAACTTTTATGCAAAGGACAAATTGATCAATATTGCCGACATGTGTTTGAATTTTATGATACTGCTAATAGTAACTTGTCTAATTTTCCACCATCATGTTTTTTAATAGCATCCATTACCATTTGTGGGGTTATAGCATGCATACATGGTGCGAAATCTGTCCCTGTTTTTATGCACTTATGTTGCCAGTTCCTACCGATTAACCATTCGCACAGTTCACAATTACAAACATTTGATCGCAAATTGATATTTTCAGGATGTCCTCTGGTAATAGGACTGGTTGGCCCAAACAGTACAACAGATGGTTTTTGGCATAAGAAGTGTCGTACATGTGCCATGCCGCATTCACTGTCAATGTGCAAAGTGCTATCATCAAGCAATGCCATACATTCACTAAACGTTGTTTTGCCGACGAGATTAATGTCAATTCCATCAATTGATATACATTTAGATGCTGAACCTCCTAATTGTACAATTTGAATATTAGGGTAACGAGATTTCAATAGCTTAGTTAGTTCGTTATAGTGTTTCGTCGGCCACAGTTTAACATGTTTAGGTGTGTTATTGTCGATATCGAGTCCGCGTTGTATCGTGATAAACGGTTTTTCAGCCAAGTTATATTGTTGTAAAATTGTGCGGGCATCATCTTTGATGTGTAGAGATATTGTATCACTGGATTTTATGTTTAGTAAATTTCCAATGTCCATTGCTGTTACAGCATTTGTGCCAGTTATCAAACAATAATGCTGTCCATAAAATGTGCTATCGTAAGTTGTAAGAATTTTGTGTTGTTTGCGAAAATCTTCCAGATTTTTGATGAATTTTGGCAAAAACTTTGACAGTTTGCTAATTTTTTTGTTGTTAGCGTAAATAATTGTCGGCATGTATGTGTTGAAATTTATGATAAGATCGTAATTCCAAATCTTGCACTTTCGGCGTGACACAATTTTTGTA
>CAZPRW010000007.1:0-17536 GCA_964589405.1 uncultured Opitutales bacterium
TCTTTTTAAAAAACTCCCCTTGCTTCCGCAAATGTTTTACCAGATTACGCAAATCAACAACATCTAAAACGTCGATGCGGTCCAACATTTTTTTTACACCATCTTGATTCATTGTGACGCTCTCACTGCATAATAAAAATTCTACAATTTGCAAAGATTTCAGATTTTCTACTTCCGTTTCATCGCATAAATCATTCAATGGCTCTACGTATGGAATACACTCTTCGCAATGTCATATTACCATCTGCACATTATAATTTGTCACAATTTTACAAATGCGATAGACTACCTGATTGGGCCAAACAATCAATCGACGAACTTGTCGAACAGAAACAGTATACAGAAATCAATAACCGTTTCTACAAAACACTAGAATTTGGCACTGGCGGCATGCGTAGCCGTACTATTGCAGAACATTTGACAAAAGCAGAGTTAGGAAATTCTGCAACAAACATTCCTGAATTTGCATCTGTTGGAACAGCGTACTTAAATGATTTCAATATAATCGGCGCTACAATTGCACTTTTCCGTTATTGCAGACAATATTTGAATAATTCCGACAAACAACATGAACTACCATCCGTTGTTATCGCGTATGATGTACGCCATTTTTCTGAACATTTTTGTAAATTAGCAGCATCAACGTGGCAAAAACTGGGTGGACATGCTATGATATTTCCATCACCACGATCTACCCCACAATTGAGCTTTTCTGTCCGTCATCTTCAATTGACTGCTGGAATAATGATCACTGCCAGCCACAATCCATGGCACGATAACGGTTTTAAAGCATACTTTTCTGATGGTGCGCAAATGGTCGACCCACATGCATCAGGCGTTATCAAAGAATTTAATAAAATAACTATTGATGAAATATGCAGTTATTATTCTCATACAGAATCAAAATTTGTAATATTAAATAATACCATCGATGATTGTTATCAAACAACAGTATCAAATACAATTTTAAACAAAACATTATTAAACAGCTATCCTATACATGCTGTATTCTCACCTCTTCATGGAACTGGAGGTGTGGCAACAATTCCTCTGCTCAACAAGCTCAACATAAAACACACTGTCGTCGAAGAACAGTCAATACAAGACCCAAATTTCTCCACAGTAAAATCGCCTAATCCGGAAAACAGCGAGGCGCTAACTATGTCTATATCATATGCTGAAAAAGTCGATGCCGACATCATACTTGCGACAGATCCAGATGGTGACAGGCTGGCAATTGCTGCAAAAAACACAGATGGACAATTTGAAATATTTACAGGAAATGTGACAGGGGCATTATTGGCCGATTATCGAATATCACAATTAAAAGCGATGAATATGATTCCAAATAATGGAACACAACATGCTGCGATTATTAAAACATTCGTAACATCACCATTGCTTGATAAAATAGCATCAACTCATGGAATTAAATGTATAAATACATTGACAGGGTTCAAATGGATCGGCGATAAAATGTTGGATTATGAAACCATGATGTTAAATAAAGTTATGGAAACATCGGGAATGTCATTAAATTATTCCTCGACAAACCATAATACGCGATTTAATCTATTACAACGACACAGCACAGCATATATTTTTGGTTGTGAAGAAAGTTATGGATGCTTGGCATGTGATGATATCCGTGACAAAGATGCCAACTCTGCATGTTTAATGGCATGTGAATTAGCATCATATGCTAAATCAATGAAAAAAACATTATGCCAATTACGCGATGAAATGTACATGAAATATGGATATTTCGGAGAATCTGTAATGAATATATACTACGAAGGAGCAAATGGTGCTGATAGAATAAATAATATTTTATCCAGTTACCAAAAATGCCCTCCACAAAACATCGGAACAAATAAAGTCACCAATATTACAAATTTTGTTTCAGATACAATAATCGATGCTGATGGAAAAACCATTCCACAACAAAAATTCTTTTTCGTCACTCTCGACAACAACGTACAGTTTGCTGTACGAGCAAGTGGTACAGAGCCAAAGATAAAGTTCTATTTATTCGCAGAACAAACAGTATCTGACATTAATAAACTGCCAACGGTCAAACAATCAACACAACAGCTATTGGATGAAATGAAAATATTGCTAAAGTCCGATACAGAGGAACGCACGAGTTTTTCTTCTTGAAAACAACAAACAAGTCAAATATCGTACCATATCGAATATGATATTTGACAACAATAAATTATTGCTGATCGCAGGACCATGTGCTTTAGAAAATGACAACGTTGTTCAATCAACAGCAGAATGTTTGAAAGATATACAATCATCATTTCCAGAACTAACTATCGTATTTAAGGGATCATTCGATAAGGCCAACAGGACATCAATTCATAGTAAACGCGGCCCTGGAATTATTGATGGGCTAAAAATGCTAGAATACGTCAAAAAGAATTATGGATTTTTTATTACTACTGACATTCATCTTCCTGAGCAAGCAGACATTGTTGCAAAAATATGCGACGTCATACAAATCCCAGCGTTCCTTTGCAGACAAACTGACATTCTAATCGCGGCTGCTAAAACAGAAAAAGTAGTATCTGTAAAAAAGGGACAATTTTTATCGCCTCATGACATGCGACATATTGTATGCAAATTACAAGAAAGCAATGCTAGTGAAATTTGGCAGATTGAACGTGGAACTACTTTCGGATACAATAATCTTGTCGTCGACATGCGATCGTTTCCAATAATGGCACAAAATAATTATCCTGTAATATTTGATGCTACACATAGTGTTCAACTTCCAGGGGCATCAGAACATGGTACTGGCGGTGAACGTCAATTCGTTCCTACCCTCGCAAAAGCAGCAATAGTAAGTGGCGCTAACGGACTATTTTTCGAAATCCATCCGTCGCCACAAAATGCTATATGTGATGCTAGTAATCAAATTGCGACATCTGATTTTAAAAATATAGTATCGGATTGTTTATCGATCTGGCACGCAACACACTGTTAAAATAATGATAACATTGCCAAAAGCGGTTGTTATGATTAACAGAGCATTGCCAACTATAGACATAATGATAGTCAAGAAATATCATTAATTGCTTGTTTTTTTAGTGTCCTCGTTGGAAATCATTTTCTGTTGCTTTCTATTGATATAACGCTGAAACACATCACGGTATTTGGTATGAGTCTCAACTGGATGAAAATCATCACCAAGTCCGATATTTTCCATTATAATTTTTCTGCCGGGAGATTTTACAAGGCGGGATAATGGTGATGCTGATGATGATGTAAAATCAAATTCAGTACTAAATGTCAAATGTTGATCTTTTTGTTCATTCGCTAAATTCCATGCACCCTTTCCAACAAACTCGCATAAATTATTCCCCATTCCCCATGGATTAAACAAACACGAACCATAATTTAGTTTTGTTGCAATCGTACCAGCAAACATTCCTCCCAACGAAAAACCAGTAATATATGGAACGATTACAATGTTTTCATCTTTGTTTTTCTTATTTTCTTGCTCAACAAATTGTTTTACGATATCTACCGCATTTTTAGCGACTCCAGTTTTTATACCAAAACCATTACACACAGCTGTTGTCAGCTGTGCAGCAGTATTACTAGAACTAACACCATAACAATGAATCATCAACGGACGAATCTTTAATTTTTCATTATTTTTCAATTTTTCGTCAATGTCTTTTGGCAAAACAAATCCATTTTGCCTGGCCAATTTTACAGAAATATCTGGCAAATATCTTGCACGCGAACAGAAAATGCTTCCATTCTTACCGTCATTAATAATATGATCTTCGAGTTTTGTAATGTCTTCTCTCTTATCACATTCAACCATATTAATCATGCATTCGTTATGTATAAACGTAATACGACTTGCTTCAAAACCATCAAAAACATCCTCAAGTTTTTCTGCCGGCAATTCTGAAAACTTATTATCATCTAAGAATTTCTCTACCCTCCCACCGACTTTTTTTGCAATAAAGCTGGCTGTCTTTGATGATATTTCCGACAATGCATCATGGATCCCTCTACTATGCAAACAATTTTCATTCCGCACATCATCACGATCATCCTGCGATAATGTACTAACTAAAGCACTTATTCCTCCAAAAAATTTGGTAATTTTATTCATACTGCTCAACGCATGAAATGTTTTCGCCGTAACTTGCAACAACAAAAATAGTATTTTGGCGAAATGCATAAAAATTTTTATTGAAAACCGACAATAATTACGTTCAATTCGTTGCGGAGTTTTATACGCTATGACTGCAGGCATTAGTAATAATCAATTGTGTGTACACAAATACAGTGGCAATGAAGACATAGAAGACAAAATGTTTACACAAGATGCCAAATTTGGAATAAAAGAATCGATAATTAAACATCTTCAATTCGATCTAGCAAGAGATCAATCGACAGCAACAATTCGCGACTGGTTAATCGCAACATGTTTAATGGCACGAGAACGAATAATGTCACAATTTATACGCACACAAAGAACATATCATGCAGAAAATGTGCGCAGAATATATTACATGTCGTTGGAATATTTACCAGGCAGGTTATTAAAAAATAATCTGGTAAATTTGGACATATTGGATGAGACTAAAAATGCACTTGCTGAATTTGGACAAGATCTTGACACCATCGCAAATGCAGAACCTGACATGGGACTTGGGAATGGTGGTCTTGGACGATTAGCCTCCTGTTTGCAAGATTCATTAGCAACTTTAAATTATCCTGCTGTCGCTTATGGTATCCACTATGAATTAGGATTGTTTCGACAAGAATTCATTAACGGACAACAGGTAGAACGACCAGATAGTTGGATGATGTCGGGATCTCCATGGCAAATATGTCGTCCAGAAAATACACAAAATATAAAATTATTCGGAAATGTCACTTACGATTATGATGACAAAGGAAATTTAAAACCAATGTGGAAAAATTATTCAACTATACAAGGTGTTCCATGGGATATCGCTGTAGTTGGATATAAATCTCATACAGTCAATTTCATGAGATTATGGGAAGCACGTTCCGCAAGCGAATTTGATCTAGAAATGTTTAATGAAGGAAAATTTTTCCAAGCAATAGAAAAACATGCACAAAATGAAACAATATCAAAAGTATTGTACCCTAACGACTCAACAAAGGGAGGAAAAATATTACGACTGACACAACAATACTTCTTTGTTAGCTGTTCTATTCAAGATATTTTGCGCAGGTTCAAAAATGGCAATAAATCATTAGAAGATTTTCCAAAGAAAGTAGCAATTCAATTAAACGACACACACCCTATCATAAGTATCGTTGAATTATTAAGAATATTATTAGACGAAGAAAATTTATCATGGGATACAGCATGGTCGATTTGCCAAAAAACATTTGCATATACCAATCATACTCTTTTGCCTGAAGCATTAGAAGAATGGCCTGCACAAATGATAGAATCTATGCTTCCACGGCATTATCAATTGATATGCGAAATTAATCGTAGATTTTTGGAATGCGACGTTGAAAAGAAATGGCCAGGAGATGATGAAAAAAAACGCATACTAAGCATAATTAGTAGCGAAGGCAATAAAATGGTCAGAATGGCACATTTAGCCGCTGTATGTTGTCATCATATCAATGGTGTAGCAGAAATGCATTCAGAATTAGTAAAGAACATTTTATTTCCTTTATTTCATGAATTATATCCAGAAAAAATAACAAATGTCACCAACGGTGTAACACCACGACTTTGGATGCGTTGTTGCAACCCAAGTTTATCAAAATTATTAGACCGTGCGGTTGGACAATCTTGGACATCAAATTTGAGCGAATTACAAAAGTTAGAACAATTTGCAGATGACCCAATTTTTCAAAAAAAGTTTTTAGATATAAAACGAGATAATAAAATACATCTCGCAAAGGTCATTCAGGAAAAATGTCATATTGATATCAAAGTAAACTCTCTTTTCGATGTACATATTAAACGTTTACATGAGTACAAACGACAACATCTAAAATTATTACATATTTTATATTTGTATCGTAAAATGTTACAGGGCGATGGAAATATAACACCACGAACATTTATTTTTGGTGCGAAAGCAGCACCTGGATATTATATGGCTAAGCAAATCATATATGGATTAAACATCATTGCTGATGTCATAAATAATGACCCAAGGAACAATAAATTAAGACTGGCATTTTTACCAAATTATAATGTATCACTGGCATGCGATATCATCCCTGCAGCAGACCTATCAGAACAAATCTCTACTGCTGGCAAAGAAGCTTCTGGTACAGGAAATATGAAATTAGCAATGAATGGTGCATGTACAATTTGTACATTGGATGGTGCTAATGTTGAAATACGAGAAGAAGTCGGCGATGACAATATATTTGTTTTCGGAAAAACAGAAGAAGAACTTTATCAATTAAAACAAAACGGATACCATCCATATGATTATTATAATTCCGATGAAGGATTACGCGCTATTCTCGATTGGATGGGATCGTCATTTTTTCAATCCAAAACAGGAGAATGTCCACTAAGAACAATCAAAGATAGCCTTCTTGATGGTGGTGATCCATTCTTTGTATTGGCTGATTTTCAAGACTATTTACGTGCACAATCAGAAGTCGAACACGTATTCGAAAATAAAACAGAATGGGCCAGAAAAGCTATTTTGAATGTAGCACGTTCTGGAAAGTTTTCAAGTGACCGCGCTATAAAAGATTATGCGACAAAAATTTGGAACCTACCACAAATAACTGTAAAATAAATAATTTTCTATGAAGAAATCGCAATCAAAGCTCATGAAGACTAGAAACAAAAAACCAAACAAAATAGCTCATGCAGCTATGAGATTTTATGGCTACTGCGAAGACATAATATATGAACTACTGACTATGCCTTTGCATTTTATCATTTTACATAAAAAAATAAAACATGACCCAAAATATTTAAAAAATAAACTCAAAGAGTTTGAGTGCACTTCAAGGGAAGTTATAATAAAATATTATCATATAACTCATCATATTTGCGCGAAGTATTCAAAAATTTCAGCAGAAAAGTTACAATCTGTATTAAAACGCACAGTTTTAGAATGCAAAACAGCGATAAAAATATCACATCAGTTCGCCATTAAAACAGCAATCTTCAGCAAAAGTGTTTTGTTCCATGAAGCCATCAAATTAAAAAATGGAACAATCAACAAAGCGAAAAACATATTAAATGGAACTAAAACCGTAACAACAAATACTTTAAACAAAATCAAACGGTTCATTGTCGCTGACATTAAGAAAACAACAGAAGACGTGCGCAATACTGTCACTGCAATATGCAATGGCGTAAAAACGATCATACTTTCACCTGTTTATCTTTGCAAATATGTGATACGTTCAATAAAGAATTTCGGACATAAAACATTTGATGTATCATGCAATGCAATAAAACAACTTAACAAGCCAATTAATACTTGCGTATTATTTGCAAAATTAAAACATCTACTGTTCTGCGAAAGGTCTCAAATATATGTGTTATCTGCTATAATACTTGGCGTAGCTACGTTGTCTATCAAATGGTACAATAATCAGTTGGCAGCCATACATGAACAATATGGTGCAATTGCAAATAAAATACAAAATTTAAATAAAAAAAATGCTGGCACTACCGATCTAAGCAATAAAATATATGCTCATGTCCTACCAAAACGGCAATCTGCCCAAACAGCTGAATCAAAATCGGAAACAACAAAAACAGATGAAACAACGTATGACCCAATAGCTGCATTAAAAAACAAAGTAGAAAATTATTTTGCACAACACAAGACAACAGAAGTATTAGCATCGAATGATAAGTGCAGATTAAAAGTAGATAACGAGGTCATAAATGATCATTCTTATATCCCTGGACTTGCAGATATACACATAGACGGAGCAAATGAAGATTTTATAACATTTACTGACAATTTAGGAAATTCATATGCAAAACCGATTGTGACATTATTCCAATGATAAGGAAGCTTGCCATAACAATCATATTGAATATAGCGAGTTTCTGTGATAGTATCTATTGAAGGAAAACTTGTATCATCAACATTGGTATCTGCTGTGATCGATGTTAATGGGATTGGATATGAAGTAAATGTTCCTCTAAGTGTAAGCACGAAGTTTCCAAGCATAGGAAGTCAATTAAAATTACACACTTATGCAATATATCGCGAAGACAAACAAGAACTGTATGGGTTTTTTACCACAGACGAACGTGATTTCTTCAAATTAATGGTAGAAAAGGTTTCTGGGGTTGGCCCCAAAACAGCATTAAATTTAATGAGTAAATTGTCATTAAATTTATTAAAAGATGCAATTACAATGCGCAATGCAGACATTATAGCCAAATGCCACGGTATTGGAAAAAAATCTGCCGAACGTATAATAATGGAACTGTCAGACAAAGATTTTTCTACAATCAATCATAATCAATCAACAAACAATAATGTTTCATCTTCATCGACATCGATGAACGATGCCATAGCAGCATTGATATCATTAGGATATAAAGCAAATGATGCAGAGAAGGCCATACAACGATCAATTTCCAAGCTCGGAAATGATGCTTCAACAGAAAACCTCATTAGAACAGCATTAAATAGTTAAATAATATGCATGATAATTTCATAAGTCTCCCTATTGCAACATCGCGTGGCATTGGCATACAATTACAACTACTAGCCAATACCGACTCCTATATCGCTATCAATAAACCAGATCAAATTGCAGCTATAGATATTCTTCAATCGACAATAAATAATATATCACAGCCGCAATTCAAAGCATTAAACATGACATACCCGGAGCTAGTATTTAATCTACCAAATTACATGTCAGGTGTTTTGATAATTACTAAAAACAAAGAATCTAATGCGATATTACGTAATCAATATGGGTCAGATTTGATAACACTGAAGTTTGATTGTTTAACTCATCGCAATAGTCAAATGCTTGCAAATCAATCAATAACATGCTCTTTGCCAATAGCGAAACACGTCAATGAGGATAGAATGTTGATCTCATCACGAACAGGGAAAAAGTCAAAAACTACATTTTCATTTGTCGAAACAATAACAAATATTGATCATTGGACAGCAACAACGACGTTTTTGAGGAATGATCAGATATTATTACACGCTTACGAATGTGATATACCGATCATAAACGATTATAAGTATTCCTCTGCTAAACCGTTAGAACTAGACAAATATTTTTCGAAAAATGACAACAATGAGCCACATTGGACAAGATCATATCTTCCAATACATTTGTCGGAAATAATCATCAAAAACGAAAAAAACAATGATATCATAACGTCACCATTGCCCCAAAAATTTCAATCATTCGTAAAATTGGTAATTCGTAACAATAAAAAAAAATAATATTATAATTTTATGTAATCTAAATGGAGATTGTGCATATATATTCAAATTTGAAACAGCAATATAGCAGTATTCCACCATTTAATTTTTGGCGTTCTATCAAACGTTAATAAATTATGTTGGCAACAATCCTATTTTCTCTAGCCTGCCACCACTAGAATGCAATCACACGATATTCGACAATCATTTTTAGATTTTTTTGCCAATCATGGACATCATATCGTCCGTTCGTCATCATTAATGCCTGATGCTCCAAATCTGTTATTTACAAATGCTGGCATGAATCAATTCATTCCATTTTTTTTGGGGACAGAAAAACCGTCATATAAACGTGTCGCAGATACACAAAAGTGCATACGTGCTGGAGGGAAACATAATGATCTAGATGATGTCGGATTTGACACCTATCATCATACATTTTTTGAAATGTTAGGAAATTGGTCATTCGGAAATTATTTCAAAGAAGAAGCCATCACAATGGCATGGGAGTTGTTGACCAGTGTGTGGAAATTTCCAAAAGAACGACTATATGCGACAGTATACTCGCCAGCAAATGGCGAACCATCTTGTTTCGACCAAGAAGCATATGATATCTGGAAAAATATTTTTATTAAAGAAGGATTGGACCCAGAAATACACATAATAAGAGGATCAAAAAAAGACAACTTTTGGATGATGGGTGATACTGGACCATGCGGACCGTGCTCGGAAATTCACATGGACTTGACGCCGGACGGCAAAACTAATGGAACACTCGTAAATACAGGCAATCCATGGTGCATTGAACTATGGAACCTTGTATTCATGCAGTTTAATGCAAAACAAGATGGCACATTCGAACCATTGTTGGAAAAACATGTCGATACAGGAATAGGGTTTGAACGTGTCGTTGGAATAATTTCCAAAACCAAAAATTTTTCTGATTTTTCATCACTACCATCGAACTATGACAGTGATTTATTCATCGATATTTTTTCTGCCATTGAAAAAATGAGCAATAAAAAATATAATGGAACGATACCATCGTGCCGACAATCAATGTCTGAAATTGAACAATCTGATTTCAGGTTCCGTGCCATTGCTGACCATATACGTACATTAACATTTGCTATATCTGATGGAATATATCCGTCAAATGAAGGAAGAGGATATGTTCTTCGTAGAATTTTACGTCGTGCTGTACTTTTCGGACATTTACTTGGATTACCACAGGGATTTTTTGGTAACCTATCGAGAACGGTCATTCAAAAAATGCATAATGTTTTTCCAGAATTAAAAGAACAAGAAGATACCATAAAACGTGTTATTGAACGTGAAGAAACATCATTCTCAAAAACATTAGATCGAGGAATTAATATTTTTAACGATATTTGCAAAAAATCTAATGATATCATACAAGGTAACGATATATTTTTATTATATGACACATACGGATTTCCAGTTGATTTAATTCAATTACTTTCCGCAGAGCGTAACATACAAATCGACCTGCCAGGTTTTGAACACGCAATGGAAAATCAACGGACAAAAGCAAGAAATGCACAAAAAAAATCATTGATTGAAGTAAATAATTGCAATACAACTCCAACAACATTCGTAGGGTACGATATTAATCATATTGAAAACGTACCAGCAACAATGATATCCATCGTACATAATGAAAAAAAATCATTCGTAATATGCGATAAAACACCATTCTACGCAGAATCCGGAGGACAAATAGGTGATATCGGAACCATCAACATTGATGGAAAAATATTTGAAATAACAGATGTAAAAAAGGACAACAACGGATGTTTCTTGCATGAAATCGACAACAATGATATATCATGTGACGCACCAACTACTGTAACACTGTCTGTAAACAAACAACATCGCATGAATATCACAAGGAACCATTCTGCGACTCACCTATTGCAGTTCGCCCTAAGAAATATAATAGGGCAACATATTAAACAAGCAGGATCTTTGGTAACAGCTGAACGACTACGATTTGATTTCAATGCATTTTCTGCCCCTACACAATCTGAATTGTTAGCAGTGGAACAGTTGGTAGAACAACAAATATTATCATGTC
This sequence comes from uncultured Opitutales bacterium, assembly GCA_964589405.1. Lineage (GTDB taxonomy): Bacteria > Verrucomicrobiota > Verrucomicrobiia > Opitutales > JAIRKQ01 > CAZPRW01. The sequence goes on from CAZPRW010000007.1 coordinate 11,515, forward strand.
AAAATTCATCAATATATGAAACTTCTCGAGATAATATTCCAGAAGAATGCCTTGCAAATTTTGGTGAAAAGTATGGCGATATTGTCCGTGTCGTTGAATTAGGACAAAATTCAAAAGAGCTATGTTGTGGATGCCACATCAATAATACATCAGAAATCGCAAGTTTCAAAATAATATCTAGTTCAGCAGTAGCAGCTGGAATACGACGTATTGAGGCGATCACTGGACAGGCCGCATATGAATATGCACGATCGAATAACACATATGTCGAACAAATATGCAATTTATTATCTTGCAATCATGATAATTTAGTCGAACAAACTAGATCCATTGTTGAAAGAAATAAATCAATGGAAAAAACGATAAAAGAAATTCGACAATCTCGGATACGTGACATATCGAATGATATTGTTAAATCTCATCAACATGTTTCTCCAATCACCTACATAGAGCAAACAATAAATGATGTCACGTCTGATGAGTTACGGATATTAGCACGTGATATCATTAACAATATTCATGACGGAACGGTTATTCTATCAACACAGAATGATGAAAAATGTCATGTTGTAGTATGTTGCTCAGAATCTGCAGTTGCTAATGGAAGACATGCTGGAAATATCGTAAAAGAAATAACTTCCAAATACGGTGGTTCAGGAGGCGGAAAACCATCATTCGCCATGGGAGGATATTCTTTATAATATCCATGTTAAAAACAACACTGTACACGATACATTTGAAATTTTAAGTAGACAACAACACAAATGAGTGAGCTTACATATCTTTTTCATATAGAAAATTATGTCTGCTTTCATTACTTGACTGCCATCATCATAGATTCACTGGTAACTTTTGGTTTAATCACAGTAGCACTATCTTTTTCTGCTTTTTCTAAAGTCACATTTGGTTTGCTTACCTCGCCATTATCGTTTCTAGCCAAAAAAGGCAGACATGAAATACAAAATTTCATAATTGTAGGCATAAATTTTATTAAAAAAATTATTACAAGGTCGATAATACACCGCTCAACACAAAGTACAAAAGCATTCTCCACCTCATTAACAACTGTCTCACATAACTTATTTACAGTGCTCGCCAAAACAATACCTGTCTTTGATTCCGATGATAAAAATCTATAAACATCACCTACTGCCGTAAGAATCTTAAAAAACAAACTATCGCTGTTACCAGCAATTTTAACATCAATATTGGCATCATAGTCAATCACGTATTGCAAACACTTCAGTACAAAGAACGCTACCGAAGAGATGATACAATCCTTAATATCACATGCAAGTTTTAACTTCATTAAATATAGTGCACAAAAAGAAATGATATTTGATGCCGTCTCTATTAAAAAATTACGTATACATGGTCGTGTAATCACATAGAAAGCAGCTGCAGATGATAATGCAATTATAGGATGGCAATAAGCAAAAAACACGGCTTTTTTCGCAAATTTAAAAACACGACGTATTTCATTTGACATTCTGTCCCTCATAAAAACAGAAGTCCTATTTGACAAATTATGGATATTAATATTCCTAACACTGTTGAAAAAATTTCCGCTATTTGTTACATTGATATAAGTATTTTCTATGCCAATATTTCCAAAAAGAAAACCGGATTTACTACCTAGCCCATTAATGTTTTGCATTTGCATGTTTATTTACCAAAAAAAGACCATGTCAAATGTTTTTATTGCAAAAAAATAAAATTTAATTAAAATATCCCATATATGCGGGGTTGGAATGGGATAAGAACGCGCACAGCAGGAGTTTTCTTGCACATAAGCTCTTTACCGAGTAATCAAGGGATAGGATGTTTTGATAAATCATCATATCGTTTTATTGATCTATTATCAAACTCTGGCATGCGATATTGGCAAATATGCCCGCTATCTCCAACATCTTATGGTGATTCTCCATATCAAAGTACATCTACATTTGCTATAAATCCATATTTTATCGATTTAAATGATCTGGTAGACCAGAATTTATTGACGAGCGATGACATACAGCCACTATCGGAACTATCTAATACAAACGTAGATTTTGCACAATTATATCAGTTATTTTTCCCTATTTTGCACAAAGCACATGATGAATTTCTAAAAACAAATATTCACAATGATGAATATGATCTATTTTGTAAACAATCGCAATGGTGGCTAGATGATTACGCGTTATTCATGGCAATCAAAGATATGATGAACGGTAAGCCATGGACTCAATGGCCACCACAGTATTTTAACTACGATATCGCAAAAACAACAGCGAGCAAATCACAGGAAATACAACATCTTATTTCATTTTATAAGTTCGTACAATACGTAAACAACAAACAATGGCAAAAAATCAAAACTTATGCCAATAATCACAATATTAATATAATCGGAGATGTTCCAATATTCCCAGCTTTGGACAGCGCTGATACATGGGCAAACAGAAACATTTTCAAAATAAATGAAAAAGGACTGCCTGCTTTTGTTGCAGGAGTACCCCCTGATGCATTTTCAAAAACTGGACAACTGTGGGGAAATCCTGTATATGATTGGGAAAAATTAGAATCAACAGAATATTCATGGTGGCAACAACGGTTTCAACGATGCACAGAACTATATGATGTCATCAGATTAGATCATGTCCGTGGATTTTTTAATTATTGGGAAATTCCTAGCAATTCTGAGAATGCACTATCTGGGAAATGGGTAAACGTTAACGGAATAAAATTTTTCCAAACAATGCAGTCATTTTTTCCTAATATTAAATTTATTGCAGAAGATCTTGGTTATGTTGACGAACAAACAAGTGCCATGTTTGCAAAAACCGGACTTCCTGGAATGACAGTACTGCAATTCGCATTCGATAGTGATTCAACGAACAAATACTTACCACACGAACATATCAAGAACACAGTTTTATATTTAGGTACTCACGACAATGATACAACAAAAGGATGGTATAATTCATTACCTGACTATAAAAAAAATTATATCAAAGAATATTTCCATAGCGATGGCTACGATATTACATGGGATATAATAAAAGCATCATTTGCATCACCTGCACGGTTGCTAATATTAACCATGCAAGATATTTTAAATCTTGGGTCAGAAGCACGATTAAACACACCAGGAACAGCATCAAATAACTGGCAGTGGAGAATAACACAACAACAATTTGATGACTTATATCAATCAACTACACCTAGCTACTTGAATAGATTAAATGCAATTTACGGAAGGAATAATTAAAACATTACACAAAAAAAATTTTAATAATTATAGTAGCTAATGACGTTTTATATTATAGACAGTTATTAATATATGATTACAGCAAATCATATTGTAATTGCTATAATTCGTGCATATCAACTAACCATATCTCCAATAAAAAGAGCACTATTTGGAACGTTCGCATGTTGCAGATTCAATCCATCATGCTCTCAATTTTCAATATTAATATTTTCGAAATATTCTTTTTTGAAAGCATTGTATTTCACAATACGCCGATTATCGCGATGTCATCCATTATGGCATCGCAAATATAAAATTAAATCTAAATAAAAACATCATACCTAGAAATTTGACAAATATCATTATCAATATGCCAATCATACAGTATAGTAAATTGCTGTCACACACAATTTTTACAGTCTTATCGGTCTGAATTATCACAACGTTCAAAAAATGTCTGAACAGCCTTAAATACAGCATCTACTTCAACATCTTCTGTCGCAAAACCACCCTTAGCAGGACAACTTTCTGGCATAACAATAATTTTTTCTGCTTCAAATATCGGGCCTGTCGACAATGGATTAGTAATGCCATATATACACACTAATGGCCGTCCAAACATATTGGCAATATGCATACCACCTGTATCAATAGCGATAATTACATCATCTTTTTGCATCTTCTCTACTAGTTCCAATAAACTAGTCTGACCAGAAAAATTCGATACAGTTGTACGATTAAAAAACAACCCTACTTCATCAACAAATGGTATGTCAGAAGGACTTCCATATAGATTTATGTGAGCACCGCCATATTGTTCAAAAATTCGTTCTATCAAAATTTTCCATGACTCTGATGGCCATCGTTTACGCGGCTCATTGGCAGATCCACAAATAATTCCAATAGAATATTTCGAACGCGTGGAGGTCTCGCAACTCGTACAAAAATGAAACGGTGATAAATTTTCTTTTCCTCCAAACCCATATTCCGTCAGCATTTTTTCCCATAATCGTGCTTGATGTATAGAACTTACATCTACAGTCGATTCTGGAATGAATAATTGATTAAAAAAGAATTTTCTATAAACTCTGTTTTTGGTATCAATTCCGATACGTCGTCCCGCACCAATAAGAACAGCTTCTATACTACCACGTAATGAATTGACAAATGATATATAAATATCTGGGAAAGAATTTCTCATCTTCCAGACATCATAAAAATACAAACCCCCCTTTTGTGGTAATGTTTGTATATTATCTGATATTCCAAGTGATGCTAGAAATGATGCAAATTGGGCTGGACAAAGCAATGTCAACTCTATATCATTGCGAGATGATCGTAGCATACGTAATGCAGGGATAGCCATAACAACATCTCCCAACCAATTCGGTATACGTACTGTAATTCTCAATTTCTTTGGTCGTTCTTTAAATCCACTATAAGACAATGATTCGTGCATCCAATCTCTATCTTTACGAGATCGTTTACGAATATCACCATTCGCTATTTTCCAACGATCATGTGCCCATAACCAATCTGCACATGCGTCATCAGATGATTTTAAAACATCCTCTAAATGTTTATTCGCAGCAAATAATATTGTCTTCGGATCATTTGCATCAAAATTTATTTCTTGTACAGAAATACTCGCCTTCCAAAATCCTATACGCCGTGGATATAAAAAATATACAGGAACATGAAATTTTTCATATAGCAACGCTGGCAAATCAGTAGATGATACCATCCGACCAAAAAAATTCATCAAATATCCACTTTCACCAGCGTTTTGATCAAATAACATCGCTACGATACCACCAGCACGCAAAATACGCATTGCATCGAAAAATCCACGCTTTCTCGACAATAACCGCATGCCATCTTCTTCTCGCATCTGTCTGATAAACTTTTCTAATGATTTATTAGAAAATGGACGGTAAATCACCCCAATATCCGGCAAATCCATTTCAGGCAATAGATCTTGCAAAAACGTCATTGCTTCCATCAATGTAACGTGTGGCAATAAAATAACACCACCCTTTTCACCAGAAACGATTTTTTTTATCACTGATCGATTACTACCGCTAATAATGAAATCTTCGCGCAATCGACTCTTTGGTAAATATCCACATGTAATGCTCAATAATCCAAGCTCGATCAAACGTGAAAAATTTTCTTGGCATATTTTCTTATACCAATCATCACTCTTGTTCGGAAATGCGTGCTTCAAATTTGACAATACCACACGTTTTCGCGACGGCTGAACAAACATTGCAATCTTCCCAATAGCAACGCACAACCAACGCAACAACCGTTTCGGCATTCGCGACAACAAAACACCAGTAATGACTAATAAATGATAAAGCGTAGTATCCTTTCTGCAATGTAGAATTCAAATTCAAAATATTTATACATGCAAGATTTATTTATGATAAGTGGCGATGCACCTACAATTACTAGCACATCGCCACATCGTGAACCCTATAAAAAATGTATAACTTTATTCTTCTGACACACCAGAATCATTTCCAACATTGCTCGATTCTGAGACCAATGTTTTCAGTCGCAATGAACGATATTCTGGAAGTCCTGTTCCTGCAGGTATCAAATGTCCCATGATGACATTTTCTTTGAACCCTTTCAAGTAGTCTCTTTTGCCTGTTGTAGCAGCTTCCGTCAACACTCTTGTCGTCTCTTGGAATGCAGCAGCAGCAATGAACCTATCCGTCTCAATGGAAGATTTTGTAATACCCATCAATACTGGCTCACATACCGCAGGCTCACCAC
>CAZPRW010000008.1:0-5061 GCA_964589405.1 uncultured Opitutales bacterium
ACCCTGAACCAATGGCTTAAAAGGCCACTGCTCTACCATTGAGCTACCGACCCAACGGGACTCACGTTGTAATCTATTCCAATCATGTCAATATAGATTTTAAAAAATTTTAAAATGATCAAATTACAGAAATGAAAATGCCACAACACATCAGTATAGGTCGTGGCATTAGGTGCAATTTATAAACTAAAATTGATAATTAATGGCAACGTTGCCATTAATATTGTAATAGTCTGAACCTAAATTCGCTCCAACTGCAAGTTCTCCTTCTATTTTATCATTGAGAAATGATTTTATCCCAACGCATATTTTTGCTATATTGCGCGGTAAGTACGGCAATGAACACTGATGATAATTACCTGATGGATTATTACCAGTATAGCTACTATACGAATATTTGTTGCCACCACGCAAACATTCGCATGACCACCCTGCATTAGCATAAGCTAAAGTTTTATGATTTTTTATAGAAAACGATTTCGTCCCATAAACTCCGATAAAAGTTGTCAATGATTTGACAATATGTTCTTGAACTAAATTGATAGTTCCTAGTGATGGCAAACTAACATAATCATCTACATTGATATACGAACTGTCCATTTCAACGATTGGACCAAATGAAATATCTTCTTGTGAAGATAAATTATAAGCAACCTGGCCGGATAATGCACATAACCATCCCTTATACTTATTTCTTTTCAACAACTGATCGCTGTTATTCCTAAATTCAATATAACCAAAACTGCCAATCAATGACGTTATCCATTTATTACTACAATAACGGCCATACAAACCGGTAATTGTACTTTTAGCGCAGCAGTCCTGACTGATTGTTCTACTTCCAAAACGACAACTAAAGTCACAATCTGCATATTGAAATGATGTAAACGTTCCAAGGTTCCAATCTTCATTAAATTGTTTTTCTATTCCAAATAAACCACCTATATTGTTTGAATTATCTTTGGATAAAGTTCTTGATTCATTATCTAATATTATTGATGGACCATCAAACGATGAATGATAGCCTAATATATCAAAATAGACACGTGGAGGTTTACTCGTTTCATCATAACATTTTGCACTATATTTTTTTGCAAAAACACTGTCATGCACTGTACTTATTTGTCTTTGCGTGTCCTGCACCATCGCCAAGTTGCTACTCAATGTAGCATGTGATGGCACGTGAAGTAACAACGACATCAACCCACAAACGGATATTGCTTTTTTGCTCATAAGGTCGGTGACATTCAATAAAAATTAATTTTCTTGTCAAAAACGTTTTATAAAAACTGTATCGAATACAAAACGTATGAAACAATACCTAATCAGAATCACATACAAAGATTAGGACATTATAGCCACTATTACAGTAAACATTAAAAACTATGTGTTTTACACAATATATATGTTACTTGAAAAAATATTACGACATCATAGACATGCGAAATTGTTTTAAGAACCGTGTATCGTTTTGATAAAACAATCGAATATCATCAATGCCATATAATAACATGGCCAATCTCTCTATGCCAATTCCAAAAGCATACCCTGTGTATGCTGTATCATCAATTCCGCAATTCTCTAGAACAGATGGTGCGACAATACCGCAGCCACATACTTCTATCCATTTATTGCTCAATGCACCAAGATTTTTTGTCCGCAAATCCATTTCAAAACCAGGAGAAACAAATGGGAAATAACTCGGTCGCATACGGACTTCACAATGCTCACCTATTAGTTCTGTAAAAAAATAATTCAATGTTGATGTTAATTCTGACACAGTCGCTAGCTTATCGATAACCAATCCTTCGCATTGATGAAAATTTGGAGAATGTGTAGCGTCTATCGTGTCTTTTCTAAATACCCTACCTGGCGAAAGTATACGTATAGGCGGTTCTTCTGCCAACATTGTACGTACTTGAACAGTAGATGTATGTGAACGTAACATATAACGTTCACAATTATGTTTTGCGACATTAGCTATGAACGTGTCATCATTGAAATAGAATGTATCACGCTCATTACGCGATGGATGGTTTTGTTTTGTATTCAGGGCATCGAAACATATCCACTCAGTTTCCAATTCCGTCCCTTCAGCGACAGAAAATCCCAATTTATGAAAAATTTCAATGAATCGATTGCGTATCATTGTCAATGGGTGCAAATAGATATCCGTTGATGTTTGAATACTCAAAGATGCATCGATCGTATCGCCCAATGACTCTATCAATGATTGTTGTTCAATCTGCTGTAACTTGTCTTGAAACAATTTTTCTACAGCAGTTTTGCAACGATTGATCAACTGTCCAGTCGTCGGTTTTTCTTCTTTGGACAACTTCGACAATGATTGCATTAAACCACGAAAAATGCCATTGCTGCCAAAATATTGTGACTTGAGATTATCGAAATCTGCACGATTCGTCAAATTCCCTACCGCACCGTTTGCCATTTGCTCTATTTTGTCTAATTCAGCAACATTCATAAACATTTCCATTCGCAACAAACCGTATATGGGGAGGAATCTGATTGAGCATAAAGTGTTGTCAATGGAAAATTTCCAACAATTCGAACGAAAAACGCAGCAGTGTTAATAAATAAATTGTAATTTCTAGGAAATTTTTATCATCCAGCAGCTATTGCAGGTACACCTGCTTAATATTTTTATGACAAATCAACATTTTAACAGCACATCGCCATTCAAAGGCAACTATAATAAGGATAGAAAATTTGGAAGCGCGAATAAGAATTTTACAAGAAAAAATGAAAAAATACGCGTTAAGGAAGTGCGTGTCATCGGAAGTGATGGGTCTCAAATAGGCATTATGCCGACATCAGAAGCTATTGATATGGCCAAACGCGAGGGATTGGACCTGATAGAAATCTCTCCAAATGCTAACCCTCCTGTATGCAAAATTCTTGATTTTGGAAAATATAAATATGAAGAGAGTAAAAAGAATAAGGGTGTCCCTAAACAAGCATCAGCAAAGACCAAAGAAGTAAAACTGCGTGTGGCAATCGATACCAATGATTATAATACTAAAATGCGTCATGCTGTAGAGTTTCTAACAAGTGGCAATAAGTTAAAATTGTCATTGATGTTTCGAGGGCGCGAAATGGCACGTACAGAGCTTGGCTTTGAGTTGATAAAAAAGTTTGCTCAGGATATTAGTAATTACGGCACATTGGACACAGAACCAAAATTATTTGGAAAGACAATATCTGTAACAATATCACCATGTTCCAAAAAACAATCAAAACACAATGATGACAGTAAAGCAGTTGCTGTGTTTAATAAAATTTTGGATGCTAGTGAATTATTGAAACTAAAATAAACATACTTAAATAATGTTTAAGAAATTTTATCTGTGCATTTTTTTTATTTCTTTTTTTGCAACGACAAATGTTCATTGCAAAGAAGTCTCGTTAAGAAATATTGCATATGATGCCAAGTTACCAATGTTGACAAAGACGTCATTTGGAAAACCTGGCATGATGTTTGAGTTCAAACCAGATACTTATACATTTTCGTTTAATGGCGTCACATTGCCGTTAGGAACACGAATAAAGTGTCATAAAAACATGACGTATTGGTTGGATCAAGATACATTTCTAAAATGCATACATCCTCTTTTATACCAATCCAAACATAAAAACAGAATCAAGACTATCGCATTGGATGCTGGTCATGGTGGCAGTGATAATGGAACGCATTCAAAATTCAATAATATGACAGAGAAAACATTGTCATTGGACATGTGTTCTAGAGTATCAAAAATATTAAATGCAAAAGGATATCGCATTGTTCTCACACGACCAAATGATAAAAAAGTCGAATTAACCAAGCGAACAACAATAGCCAATGCAGCCAATGCAGATGTTTTTATTTCTATACATTTTAATTCCGCACAGAATCAACATGCTAGTGGTATTGAAACATTCATTTTGACACCTCCGCATATGCATTCAAACTTTACAAGCGCTGTCCCGGTATCCACATTGACAGGCAACAAATACGACCAATTAAACTTATTATTTGGATATTTGCTGCAAAAATCATGTATTTCGGCGGTTTCATGCAAAGATCGCGGTGTAAAATATAATCGTTTTGTTGTATTAAAAGAATTAAAGTGTCCAGGTGCATTGATAGAGTGTGGCTTTTTATCAAATCGTATAGAATCAAATAAAATCGCTTCAGCAGAATATCGCGAAAAACTTGCACAAGCCATAGCAAACGCCATAATTTCGTTTGACCGCATCCAAGGTAGCAATTAGAAATGCGTGTGTTTTGGATTAAAACAACGGATCTATCAACATGTTGCTCAACCAATAACAAAAGGCACACAATATAACATAAACCTGTTATAGTAGAGAAAATTTTCATTCAGTTTTTTGAGTGATATAAATTTTTTAAACGTGCAAGAAATCAAATATCAATAAAAAAACGCACAAACCATTCTAGACGTGGCAAAATCGTCAAACTAAGCCTCTACACCACTCTGTAGAAAAATCAAAATAACATACTGAAATAATGACCAATCAAGCGTCGGTCAATTAGTTACTAGTAAGATATATAGACACATATTTTTTAAATATACGCCTATACACTCGTTGTTTTATTCTTCTTGCACTTCTATAACACGTGATATCCCGATTAATTTATCATTTTTTTCTAATGTGATCAATCGAACACCACTTGTTGACCGCCCAATTACACGAATACCACTGACAGGAGAACGAATTGCTTGACCATCTGATGTCAACATCATGATTTCATCATTGTCCGATACTGTTAACGCTCCAGCAATTTTTACACCTTTATGTAGCTTCATTGCGATAACACCGGAACCACCGCGTTTTTGCAAACGATAATCATCAAATTTTGATCGTTTACCCTGTCCGTTTTCAGCAGCTAATAAAAATGTTTTGTTGTTGTCAACAACCGTCATTGCACGAACAACGTCACCTTCTTTCAACATAATGCCACGTACACCACGTGTATTTCTTCCTTGGTCACGAAGGTCGTTTTCATTGAACCTGACTGACATGCCATTGGCTGTTATA
>CAZPRW010000008.1:5071-17061 GCA_964589405.1 uncultured Opitutales bacterium
TTCCCAGATGTCAACAATGCTTCTATTAAAGCATCACCATCATCAATTGCTATACCTATAATACCACCCTTACGAACATTTTTGTAATCCGCCAAACACGTTTTCTTTGCGATTCCATTTTGAGTACAAATTACTAAATATTGGTTTTCAGAAAAATCCTGAAAACATATCATAGCGGATAATCGCTCATCTTTTTGCATCGATAAAACATTTATTAATGCACGTCCTTTAGATGTACGAGAGCCCTCTGGAACATTGTATACTTTCTCAACATACACACGGCCATTATTCATGACAAACATTAAATTATCATGTGTATTTGCTGTGAACATATGTTCTACGAAATCTTCCTCATGTTGTCCAGCACCGATAACTCCTTTGCCACCACGTTTTTGAGAACGATAGTAATTGGCAGGTGTGCGTTTTATAAACCCATTATGAGACACCGTTATTAAACAGCATTCATTCGCAATGACATCTTCTATTCTGAACTCTCCTGCGTCATGCTCTATTTGCGTCATTCTCGGAGATGCATATTTTTCACGCATTTCAAGAAGTTCATTTTTTACCAATGATAACAATGCATGATCGTCAGATAAGATATCACGATAATGTTCTATCATTCTTTGCAATTCACTAAACTCATCTTCTATTTTATTTCTTTCAAGACCAGTCAGTTGATATAATCGCATTTCTAATATAGCATCCGCTTGACGTTCTGAAATAGGATATCTTGCGATTAATTCTATTTTTGCTTCTTCGCGATTTGCAGATTGACGAATAATTCGAACGAAATCATCCAAATTGTCTAATGCAATTAAAAAACCTTGTAAAATATGAGCACGTGCTTCCGCCTTTTTTAATCGGAATGCTGTTCGTCTTGTCACAACATCACGACGATGTTCAATATAACATTCCAGCATCTCCTTGATATTCATTTGCTTTGGTCGCAAATGATCGAGTGCCAACATGATTACACCAAAGGATGATTCAAGCGGTGTTTCTTTAAATAACTTATTAATTACTACACGTGCGGAAGCATCACGTTTCAGTTCAATAACAATACGTGTATTCTCATCTGATTCATCACGAAGATCACTTATCTCATCAAGTACTTTTTCATGTACTAAATCTGCTATTTTAGTTACAAGAACCGAACGATTTACAGCATACGGAATTTCCGTTATAATTATTTGTTCGCGACCATTCGGTAATTCTTCAACATTCGCTACACCACGAACTTTTATTATACTACGCCCTGTAGTCAAATAACGCTTAATATTTTCTTTTCCTACAACAACACCGCCTGTCGGGAAATCAGGCCCATGTATAATATCACATAACGATTCCACATCAACATGCGGTTCATCAATGATTTTACATGCTGCATCTATTAATTCAGACAAATTATGCGGTGGAATATTTGTTGTCATCCCAACAGCTATTCCTGTAGAACCATTCATCAGCAAATTTGGTAGGGCTGATGGCAATACGCTAGGCTCTGTCGTACTTTCTTTATAATTTGGAACAAAATCTACAGTATTTTCATCGATATCTCGCAACAGATCTTCTGATACAGTATGTAATTTACATTCTGTATATCTATATGCTGCGGCTGGATCGCCATCAACAGATCCAAAATTTCCTTGAGGAAATATTAATGGATATCGCATTATCCAGTGCTGTGCCAATCGCACTAAAGTATCATAAACAGCAGTGTCACTGTGAGGATGATAGTTTTTCAAGACTTCACCAACAACACCAGCACATTTATCAAATGGTTTATTGTACAACAACCCCTCTCGCAACATGGCATACAATATACGTCGTTGAACAGGTTTTAATCCATCACGGACATCAGGCAACGCACGTGCAACAATGACAGACATCGAATAATCAATGTACGATGACTGCATTACATCAGTAATGTTAGTAACAGTAATTTTGCTTGGTTTTGTTTCCATCTTATATGTCCAAATATAGCGCATTTAGTGCATTATCTTCAATAAAAGCACGACGAATATCAACATCCTCGCCCATCAACATAGAGAACGTAGATTCAGCTGCGGCGGCATCTGCAATCGTTACCTGTAACAACCGTCGTTTTTCAGGGTTCATTGTTGTTTCCGCCAATTGATCAGCATTCATCTCTCCAAGACCTTTATATCGTTGTATTGACAATCCTTTACGTCCTATCTCACGAATCTTTGCAATCATTTCTAACCCAGAAAATATTGCAATAGATTCCTTAGATTTGTCATTGATTGCAGAAATTTCTTGTAAGAAATAACGTGGCTGATTAGTAGGTTCAAATGTTGTTGGATCTATCCCTAACTCTTCTAATTTCTTTATGAGCTCAAACATTTGGTGTGCACCATATACTTCATGAACAGAAATTCTTTGTCTATATGCTTTACCATTCAATTCTAACTCACGTGTACTTGACATATCAAACCCATCATCCGATATACCATGTTCATTACAAAAAGCAGCTTTTGCTTCTTCATCTATCAAGAATTTATGTTCTTCTGTATGCCCTGTTCGTATACGTGCAATATATCGTGGCAATGCGTAAGTTGCCTGATCATGAGCATCCAAATAAGATGGTAATGAACACCCATGTCGCACAACACTATTTCCCAACTGTTCGAGTTTAGCAAAAACAGAAATTATATCCTTAACTTGTTCTGGAGTAAATCGATATCCATCCTTTGCTCGAATAAGCGCCATGTCTTCCATGCCGAGCTCTAACAGAATTTCATTCAATTGATTATCGTTATCGACATACCGTTCTTTTCTCTTGCGTTTTATTTTATATAACGGTGGTTGCGCGATATAAATATATCCACGCTCAATCAATTCTCGCATGTGCCTGAAAAAGAATGTCAACAACAATGTCTGAATGTGAGAACCATCAACATCAGCATCCGCCATAACAATGATTTTATGATATCGGCATTTATCGGCATCAAACCCTCCAACATCGGCAGCAGACCCAATTCCAGTCCCACATGCTGTTATTAGAGTACGTATAGCATCGCTGTTTAACATCCTGTCCAAGCGTGCTTTTTCTACATTTAATACCTTTCCACGTAGTGGTAATACTGCCTGATGCTTTCGATCTCGCCCTTGTTTTGCAGATCCACCAGCTGATAATCCCTCAACAATGAACAATTCACACAATGCCGGGTCCTTTTCGGAACAGTCTGCCAATTTTCCAGGGAGTCCACCGCTAGACATTGCGCTTTTTCGCACCGTTTCACGTGCTTTTCTTGCCGCTTCCCTCGCACGAGATGCATTTATGCATTTATTTACAATGACTCGTGCTAATGCAGGCGTTGTTTCAAAACTGTATTTTAAGTAATCACCTACGATTTTTTGTACAATCCCATCAATTTCACTATTAGATAATTTTGTCTTAGTTTGCCCTTCAAACCGCGGTTCTGGAACTTTGACAGAAATGACGGCAGTCAATCCTTCTCTGACATCTTCTCCAGAAATAACAGGATCTTTATCTTTTAACAAATTATTTGCTTTGGCATAGTTATTGATGACGCGCGTTAATGCTGTACGGAAGCCGGACAAATGTGTTCCACCTTCTACATTATAAATGGAATTAGCATACGCATATATTTGCTCGGAATAACTATCATTATATTGCAAAGCAATATCTACTACTGTTTTTAACTCAGGACGTGATGAATCTGCCGATACACTGCCTGATATTAAAAGAGGAGTATCGTGCAACACTGATTTCCCACGATTCAAAAATGACACAAATTGTCGAATACCATCTTCAAAATGGAAATTTTCTGTCTTATTTACTCGCTCATCAGTTAATTCAATTTTAACACCTGGATTTAAAAATGCCAACTCGCGCAATCTTTTTGCTAAAATTTCATATTTAAATTCACGTGTTGATGTAAATATCTCTGGATCTGGCAAAAACGTAATCTTAGTTCCTGTATGATTACTTTCACCAATGATTTTCATTTTTTCTAATGTCTTGCCTCGTGAAAATTTCATGTAATGAACATGGCCATTCCTACGTACTTCCACATCGAACATTTCAGACACAGCATTGACACATTTTGCACCAACGCCATGTAGCCCGCCAGACACTTGATACGCACCCTTTCCAAATTTTCCACCAGCATGCAAATTAGTCATTACCAATTCTAGTGCTGGAATTTTATACTTTTCATGAATATCAACAGGAATACCACGCCCATCATCTTCTATTGTACATGAACCATCAATATGCACACAAACTTTTATAGTACTACAATATCCAGCTAACGCCTCATCAATAGAATTATCGACTATCTCAAAAACACAATGATGCAAACCGCGTTCATTGGTATCACCAATATACATATCTGGCCGTTTGCGTACACCTTCAAGCCCTTCCAGTTTTTGTATCTTTGTTGAGTCATAATCGCTATTGCTGGTATTCATAATAAAAAAATATCAAAAGGGTTTAAGCATATTCTTGTCTCGAAGAATATCCGCCACGTATAAAATTGAAGAAAAAAAATGCGAACAAAAAAACAATAAATTTTATAGGTAATTTTTTTCAAAACTAACAACAATTAAATGTTGCGTGCTATGCTTAATCGAGTACTCTGATTCTGCTGTAATATTTCTTTTATAGAACTTATTGTATTTTGAATATTGCGATTAGAGGTACTATACGCAGATTGCATATTTCTTAGTTGCTGCATATTAAAATTAAACAACGTTTGACTTATTTTGGCTTCTTCACTAATAAAGGCCGATTTTTTTTGTTTTTTTGCAATGTTTATAGTAACGATTCCCTGTGCTACACTGATAAGAGAAGAGGCCGCCTGGCTTGCCATTTGCACAACCCTACAAGCACTACTAATTGCTTTAAATACTTTATTTGTGGTCTGAGAAATTTCTCCAACTAATGCCACTCCACCGGAAAATGCATCAATAAAACCTATAACTATCTGCACGCTACCCATGACAATTTGCAGAATTGCTTGTTTTTTTTCTGCCTCATATGTTGTTTTCGCTTCTGCCATTTTTAGTTCATACACAGTATCTGCTGTTTTTTGGACTACAACTTTTTTAGCAGCAATATCTTCATATCTTGATTGTCGTTGATCTGCTGCAGATTTTGTCATCATCAACATGACCAAAAACATAATATCATTCAAAGAACATTTTTGAACAAGTCCATTCGACCCATCTAACAAATCACTGACCTTATTCAGCTCACCAGATTTAAAACTTCCACTACTATCATCAATTTTGCAAATATTATTATCTGTAAAACCATAAAACACATTATCAGCATACCGAGTTACCTGATGAGGCAATATCATCTCAGGAACTGCAGCTGACATAACACGAGCTTTTTCTCCCTCTGCTGACGAAGTCCCTTCACTCGCAGTTGGTTCATCTAACGAAGGATTATTTCCATCCTGTAGACTTCTTTCTCTTTCAATAGTCACCATACAATAACCACGCGCACAGCTGCGTAGTGTTTACAAATAAAACAACATGTCAAATCGTAATTTTTAAAACTTCATACCTGAGACAACATCCAATTCTCAAGCCCATTGATTAAATCTTGTATATTTTTGTCAGTTACGATATTCTCACGTGCACTTAACAATGATCTTACATAATGTTGAGTATCTGCTGATAACGAGCACAACCAATCTTGGTCAACAGGATATCCTTCACATTTACTCGTCAAATAAAGTGCTTTAAATAACACCAATGATGGGTTAAGCCCATTTTTTAAATTTTGTATAAATTTATATAAAATCGTTAGAAGAGAAGGCATGACAACACCATCGAAAACAATACTGCGCAATATTCGTACGAATGATACTGCATGCTGGTAACTATCATTTTTGTGCAACAATTTCTCGTTGCTATTACAAATGACTAAAGAATTTATTATTCCGCACGTGTCATTTATCAAATTTCCAACGATTTCGACTTCCGCAAACATAATTTCGCGCAAAAGTGATTTATTATTTTTTTTGAAAAACCATCGTAAAATGCCATAATCAACTGTAAAAACATCAATTGCCATCAAATTGTACACCTCGGCATCACGCTTCGATTCATGTACAACGATTACTATACCTGATGTCTCTATACCTGCCATTTACTGCAAAACATCATCTAAAATTTTTTTATCATCACGGTATGTTACCCCATACCATTTCGAAGTTGTTGGAATCGCTTTAACAGTACATTTATTCCGTTGTATGCATTCTCCAACAAATGACGACAGTCCAAATTCATCAGACAATGGATCATTCAAATTGTCACAAAAATACTTCCAGCCATCTTGTAACAATTTAAATATACATGGAGTAAAACACCATAAATTCATTGATACAAAATCATTTGCAGACAGCCCAAGCTCATGAATATTGTCACACGTAATATTATGAACTTCATTTATTTTCGATATATTTAACACATCATCTGCAATAATTACCCCTCGAGAAACTGACCCATTAGGGGACATTGTTTCTGACAATTTATAAACGACATTTCCGAAAATTATAGATTTTGCATCAGTGTTTTTTAGAAATTGAACAGCATTTAAGATGGCATCTTTTCCATAAAGATCATCTGCGTTAATCACGCAAAAATTGTTATTAACAACACCATCACAACATTTTATAGCATGCCCTGTCCCCCACGGTTTTTCACGATATCCATATTTACACAATTCATTCTCGGGTTTCTGATATACCAATTTAAAATCACATGAAGATGGCAGAAATTCATGTAACCTTTTATCAAAAATATCCGCATACTTTTCGTTAATAATCAAAACAATATCATTTATTCCACATGTAATCGCATGTTCAATATTATATTCTGCCAGCGTCAATTGTCGCGATCCGAACAATTCCAATTGTTTGCTGCCATTGTACCTACTTCCCAATCCAGCAGCCATCACAACCAATGTCACATCTTCATTCATTTTTAATGCTAGAAAAATGAGATTTTAGATTGCAACAATCTTTTTTTCATTTTCTATTCGCGCACATGAATTTGGCAAATTGTATAACATTGTCACGAATGCCATTACTTTTCTTGATAATATCATTAATGTATGTAAATTTTTGGGGGAGCGCAACATTGAGCATTTTGCTATTTATTTTTTGCGGAATAACAGATTGGTTAGATGGCTATTTAGCAAGAAAATATCATATTATTTCAACATTAGGAACTTTCATGGACGCCCTCATGGATAAAATTTTCATGATTGGGGTCATGGTAGCATTACTGACATTAGGAATAATGCCACAATGGACATTGTTTTTAGTATTGATGATTATTGGGCGTGAATTTTTAATCACAGCAATCCGACTGGTTGCAGCAACAAATAATATAGTCATTGCAGCAAATAAAGCAGGAAAATTGAAGACCGTAATTCAAATTGTCGCAACAGGATTTTTCTTATTATGGAACGCTATCGCACGTGATTTCTCACAATGGTTACGTCCACAATGGTTTAATTGGATATATAACACAGGGATGATTTTATTCCTTTATTCTACATATCTGACAATTTCATCAGGAATCTCATATGTAATGATCCACAAGGATTTATTGAAGGACAAATAAAATTTTACTGCAGAATTACAAAACGATCTCTGCCGTATAGGTCTTTCAACGACTGAAATTCTGAAAAGAATGATCGAGAGAATGACTTTATTCTTTCATGCTGAGACATTCCTGTCTCGATTGCTAAAAATCCACAGCCTGTCATATGGTTTTTCGCTTGTTCGATTATTTGAAAAATATCGCCTAAACCATTATTATCAGCTACCAGTGCAGAAATTGGATCAAAATATTTTACTTCTGGTTCAGCAATATCTACTTCTTCTTGTGTGAGATATGGTGGGTTCGAAACTATCACATCGAACTTTCCTGGCACATTTACAAACCAATTACTCTGCAAAAATTCAATATTTTTTATACCATTGCGTTCTGCATTTTTTTTAGCAATTTTTAATGCACTTTCATGAACATCAATTGCGACAACATCTGCCTCTGGCAACGCATGTGCTATTGCTATACCAATAGCACCACTACCTGTTCCAACATCTAATATTCGTTTTCCCTTAGAATTATCTATTTTCTTCAATACTATTTCAACCAGTTCTTCTGTCTCATTACGAGGAATAAGAACATCTGGCGTTACTGTTAAATCAACATTATAAAATGAAACATGCCCAATGATATGTTGCAATGGCTCTCGCTTCCCACGTCTTACAACAACATCTCTCAATCGTTCTATGTCATGATGATTCAATATTTTATCATGCATTAAGTAGAGATCTAGTCGCCTGCAATGAAGAACATCTGCAAACAATAGTTCTGCATCCAATCGTGGAGTAGACACACCTTTGTTTTTCAGAAAATGCTCTGAACGTTGTAATAGTTCCAATAAGGAATACATCACAGTGCAATAATTTTTCGTTTTCTAGAAAAATGACGAAATATTCCAAAGAACACATATCCTAAAAACAATATTGCTAATGCAAAATCTCGCATCAATGCAATCACCGAAACAAGTGCCATTGAGAACAAAAATGTTCCCCACTTCGTTTGTGTATTCCAATCAATCTTTTTAAAACTAGGATAGTAAATATCACTTACCATCAACCAAGCAATTAATAACATCAGCGGCGGCAAAACAACTGCCCATGTTCTCAAATCATATTCGTTCAATACAAGAACAATAGATACAATAACACCTGCTGCTGCCGGAACTGGAAGCCCTAAAAAGTCATAATTATTTTTTTCTTGTTCTGACTTCGGCAATAGTGGATGTGTAATTACATTGAATCGTGCTAGTCGTACTGTTGAACATAATAAGTACAGAAATCCTATTATCCATCCAACTTGTCGGAAAAATGGAAATTGTTCTGTCGGCGATAAAATCATAAGAAACACCATTAATGCAGGAGCTACACCGAATGATACAACATCCGCTATTGAATCGAATTCTTTTCCAAACAATGATTCTTTTCCTCCCAACCGAGCAATCCTACCATCCAATGAATCGCATATTCCTGACAATAAAACAAACCATACTGCTTGTGTATAATATGCCGTCGCCATTGCATCTGATTGTGCACAATAGCGCGCTTGCACACACCGAATAATCGATAAAAATCCGAAAAATAAATTCGCTGCAGTAAATAAACATGGCAACAAATATATTTTGCTAGAGTCATTTATGATCTGATTCTCTGTTTTCATTATTATTTCTTTTATACAAAAAAACTTCTGAAAATTCAATATCAGATAATATTTATTCATTTTCGGTATTATCACCGGACAATACGGCATCCTCCAACACAGACACACGTTTGAACAATGCTGGGATTTTCTTGCGAAAAACATAATACTTATTGGCCATATTATATGGCATACATGGAACTCCACGCAGCACACTGCCTGGTTTACAACTCGAAGGCACTGAAGATTTTCCAGCGATCATAGAACCATCACCTATAGTTAAATGCCCGGCAATACCAACTTGACCACCAATCGTTACATAATTTCCTATAGTCGTACTACCTGCTATCCCAGTTTGAGAAACAATGATACAACTTTTCCCGACAATAACATTATGGCCGATTTGGACCAAATTGTCAATCTTAGTACCACGACCTATTATTGTATGCCCAAATCTTGCACGATCAATCGTTGTATTTGCACCTATTTCTACATCATCTTCAATAACAACATTTCCAATCTGAGGCACTTTAACAATATTTCCATTTACATTTTCATAACCAAACCCATCACTCCCAATGACTACTCCGCTATATAATAAACAATTATTTCCTATAATCGAATCTTGCATAATGGTAATATTCGGGTGTAAAATTGTATTTGTCCCTATTGACACATTGTTGCCAATATAACATCCAGC
The DNA here is from genome assembly GCA_964589405.1 of uncultured Opitutales bacterium. GTDB lineage: Bacteria > Verrucomicrobiota > Verrucomicrobiia > Opitutales > JAIRKQ01 > CAZPRW01. The sequence goes on from CAZPRW010000008.1 coordinate 15,024, forward strand.
ACCAATTATAGAATTATCACCAATAACAACGTTTTTCCCAATGACAACATTTGCACATATTGTTACAGAACTACTAATTTTTGCTGAACCGTCAACAATTGCACTGTCATGTATTTTTCCTACCAAATCATGATCGTATTGTTGTTTTTCGATATCACGACATAATTCTGCCAGTGCCAATGATGGATTATCGAAAAACATATAAGTTTGATTCTCCAATGGAGTACCATTGTAAGTCTTTGGCAAAAAAATAACAGATGCATTACATTTAATAACATCCTTTGAGTACTTCGAATTTCCTAAAAAAGAAATATCACCTAGTTTCGATTCCAATAAAGAAGATATGCCAGTCAAAACATCACCACATTGCCCTACTACATTCAACGGCGATAATAATTCGATCAAATCTGACATTTGATAAGAAAACTTCATAACGAATAACTCTTTCTATAATTTATAGCACCATTACAAGGAAGTTTTTAATATGCTTTATAAATTTTGAACATCTCAATACTGCGATAAAAACGTTAACATCATTGCACAAATCATAAATTAGAACATCGGGAAAGATTCTGCTATAAAATTAGTTTTTACGTGCCTCACTAAAAACTTTACATTGCAATTACGGTTTTTAGGGTGTGAAAAAATGAAACAGCATACCATTTCTAGAGAAATGACCATTTCTGGGGTTTCTTTACATTCTGGTCGTCAATCAACGATAACAATAAAACCAGCCGAACCAAATACCGGGATTGTTTTTAAGCGTACTGATTTGGTAGGCAAACCAGAAATCATTCCTCATGTTTCATTGCTTTGTGACCTTGTACGTGCAACATCATTAACACAAGGGAAAGTATCAGTTGGCACAATTGAACATGTTTTGGCAGCGTTGTACGGTATGAACATTGATAATGCCATTATTGAATTGTCCGACCAAGAACCACCTATATTAGACGGATCTGCAAAACATTTTGCCAATTTAATATTAGAATGCGAACCAAGAGAACAAGATGCCGAACAGAATGTATTTTCGTTAGCAGAACCGATCACAGTAACATCTGGGAATCGTTCGTTAGTTGCGCTTCCATATAATGGATTTAAAATTACAGCAACATTGGTAGACGATAAAGGACGATATACTCAACATTTATCAATAGATATCAATCAAGAAACCTTTTTGACACAAATAGCACCTGCAAGGACATTTGTTGATTACGAAGATATTGAACCATTGGTAAAGATTGGAAAAGCTCGTGGTGGCACTATGGACTCAGCAATAGTCATCAAAGACGATCAAATATTGTCCAATGAGCCGTTACGGTTCAAAGACGAATTTGTACGTCATAAAATATTGGACATTATTGGTGACATTTCATTGCTTGGAACCCATGTCAATGCACACATTATTGCAATTCGCCCTGGCCATTCAATGAATGCTCAGTTGACCAAAGCAATTTTTGCGCAAAAAAAAGCGATAGAATCAGGAAAACAACCAGTAAAAAAATCCCCATCTGGACCAATAAAACCAGATGTTGATTTTGATATCAATCGAATATTGAACTTACTTCCTCATCGATATCCATTCGTCATGGTTGATCGTGTAATTGAATTTATTGATGACGATGCACTACGTGCGATAAAAAATGTAACGTTCAATGAACCGTATTTTACAGGACATTATCCTGGCCAACCAGTAATGCCTGGAGTGTTGCAAATAGAAGCAATGGCACAAGCTGCTGGAATTTTGATGCTGAATAAGCAGAATTTAGACGGAAGAATCGCTTATTTTATGAGTTGCGACAAAGTAAAGTTCCGTCGTGCTGTTGTCCCTGGCGATCAATTAGAAATCTATGTAAAAATGACCAAAAACAGAGGTAATAAGATTGGTGTTGCTGAAGGGAAATGTAAAGTAAATGGCGAAATTGTCTCATCAGCTGAATTAATGTTTATGATTTTAGACAACAAGGGACGATAAGCTATGTCACCTAACATACATCCCAGCACAATAATCGAACAAGGTGCACAAATTGCCGATGAT